>NZ_SZXC01000009.1:0-224540 GCF_005281055.1 Citrobacter sp. wls711
TGGAAGGGAAAACCCGCAGCCATTCGGTGAGATAAGCACTGTGATAAATGCTGTGTTAAATCGAAAATTCTTGCTCCTGGGGCTAAGCCCCGGTTACACTAAATATCTACACATATTCAATGTGTAAGTGATTGTTTTATAAATGAAATGACTCGGGGTGCCCTTCCTTGTGAAGGCTGAGAAATACCCGTACCACCTGATCTGGATAATGCCAGCGTAGGGAAGTCTGACACTGCTCGTGTCCCTTCTTTCACGCGGGCAGGAGCTGAACCATGCAGCCTGACCTGCACAGCCGCGCACTCGCGGCCCACGCCTTACAGCAATTTAGAACCCTTTCTCCGCTCACGCATTGTATGACCAATGAGGTCGTGCAGAATTTTACCGCCAATACGCTTCTGGCATTGGGCGCGTCACCTGCGATGGTGATTGAACCCGAAGAAGCCAGCCAGTTTGCGGCTGTTGCCCATGCAGTGCTGATTAATGTCGGTACACTGACCGAGAGCCGCGCCATTGCTATGCGTGCGGCGGTCGAGCAGGCGCAGCGGGCGAATACGCCCTGGACGCTCGATCCTGTTGCCGTTGGGGCACTGGAGTTTCGCCGTCGTTTTTGCCTGGATTTGCTCTCGCTCCAGCCTGCTGCTATTCGCGGTAACGCCTCTGAAATACTCGCGCTAGCGGGAATGCGCGGAGGTGGGCGTGGTGTAGATACCACCGATACAGCCGCCGCTGCTTTGCCGGCGGCACAGGCGTTGGCATGCCGGGTCGCCTCCATCGTCGTGGTAACCGGGGAGGTGGATTACGTTACCGATGGCCAGCGTACCGTGAGTATTCGCGGTGGCGATCCATTGATGACGCGTGTCGTTGGCACCGGATGTGCGCTGTCGGCGGTGGTGGCTGCCAGCTGTGCGCTGCAGGGGGATCGGCTGAGTAACGTCGCGTCTGCCTGTAGCTGGATGAAACAGGCCGGTGAATTCGCCACTGAACACTCGACAGGGCCAGGAAGCTTTATCCCTGCATTCCTTGATGCTTTATATAACCTGAACGCGCAGGAGCTGGCATGAAACGGATTAACGCATTAACAATTGCCGGAACCGATCCCAGCGGTGGTGCAGGTATTCAGGCGGATTTAAAAACATTCTCTGCGCTCGGGGCCTATGGCTGCTCGGTCATCACGGCTCTGGTAGCGCAAAATACGCGCGGTGTGCAGTCGGTTTATCGGATCGAACCTGATTTTGTTGCCGCGCAACTGGACTCCGTGTTCAGCGATGTGCGCATAGATACCACCAAAATCGGTATGCTGGCAGAAACGGATATTGTGGAAGCGGTCGCTGAGCGTTTACGCCGCTTTCAGGTACGAAATGTGGTGCTTGATACAGTGATGTTGGCGAAAAGCGGCGATCCGCTGCTGTCCTCCTCTGCGGTAGAAACGCTGCGTACTCGCCTGCTGCCGCAGGTGTCGATCATTACCCCGAATCTGCCGGAGGCCGCCGCATTGCTCGAAACAACCCATGCCCAAACGGAGCAGGAAATGCTGGAGCAGGGGCGTGCTTTGCGGGCATTGGGCTGCGAGGCGGTGCTGATGAAGGGCGGTCATCTGGATGACGCGCAAAGCCCTGACTGGCTATTTACCCGCGAGGGCGAGCAGCGCTTTACCGCGCCAAGAGTGAAGACCAAAAACACCCATGGCACCGGTTGTACGCTGTCGGCAGCGCTGGCTGCGCTACGTCCGCGTCATGCAAGCTGGGCTGATACGGTGCAGGAGGCCAAAATGTGGCTCTCGGCGGCACTGGCCCAGGCAGATTCCCTGGAAGTGGGCGAGGGGATAGGTCCGGTACACCATTTCCACGCGTGGTGGTAACAGGGATAAATGCGTATACTGGCTGAAGATTCAGCGGTCAGGAAAAAGATAAATGGAACAAGCGCATACCCAGCTTATCGCGCAACTGAATGAACGCATTTCGGCGGCGGATAACACGCCGCTGTATCTTAAATTCGCCCAAACGGTGAAGAACGCTGTCCGCAGCGGCATCCTCGAGCATGGCAATATTCTGCCTGGTGAGCGCGATCTCAGCCAGCTGACCGGCGTTTCGCGCATTACGGTGCGTAAAGCGATGCAGGCGCTGGAGGAAGAAGGGGTAGTGACCCGCGCCCGTGGTTACGGAACGCAGATCAACAATATCTTTGAATATTCGCTAAAAGAAGCGCGCGGCTTTTCTCAGCAGGTGGTGTTACGCGGAAAAAAACCAGATACGCTGTGGGTCAATAAACGCGTGGTGCCGTGTCCGGAAGAGGTGGCGCAGCAGCTGGCTATTACCGCCGGCAGTGACGTTTTTCTGCTTAAGCGTATTCGCTATGTGGATGAAGACGCCGTATCCATTGAAGAGTCCTGGGTCCCTGCGCATCTTATTCATGATGTGGATGCCATCGGCGTCTCGCTGTACGACTATTTTCGCAGCCAGCATATTTTCCCGCAGCGCACGCGCTCCCGCGTCAGCGCCCGCATGCCGGATGCGGAGTTCCAGTCGCACATTCAGATGGACAGCAAAGTGCCGGTGCTGGTGATCAAGCAGGTCGCGCTTGACCAGCAGCACCGGCCCATTGAATACAGCATCAGTTACTGCCGCAGCGACCTATACGTCTTTGTGTGCGAGGAGTAACGCGTCGTGGGAGGGGGCGCAATCGCCGCCGCGATGCCCGACCACCCACGATCCCACCGCGTTGCCAAGCAACACGGCATCGGCCAACGACCAGCCAGATGCCAGCCCGGCCAGCATGCCGCCAGCGTGACTGTCGCCAGCGCCAATGGTGTCAACCACGGTCGTTGGAAATGCAGGCACGCAGCCGGATGTCGTTTCACTGAAATACCATGCGCCGTCTTTATCGTGGCGAACTACCACCGGCGTGGCAAAGCGCTTCACCCACTCAGCGCCAAAGCCCTCGACATCCACGCTTAACCTGAACCGTTCTGCGGCAATGTCTGCTTCCTGCCGATTCAGTGACACCAGCGGGTGACAGGCCAGTATTCGCGCCATTAAGGCATCGGAGATGTCGCCGATGCGTGGCCCAAAATCGATAAACGGCGTCACCTCATCCAGACTCTCCAGCCACTGCACCAGCAGCTCGCCGCACGGCGAAGCCAGCTGATAGCCGGAAAGATACACCAGGCTGTGGCGCGGGATCGTCAACTGCGCAAGCCAGTCGGCGTTCCACTGATTTTCGACGCCGCTGAAGGACATAAAGGTACGTTCACCGTCCGGCTCAACTAGCGCCAGACACCAGCCATTATCACCTTCGGCATGGTCAATCAGACTGTGTAAACCCTCTTTTGCCATCCGGTTGCGGATGATATCTGCCCACACGCCTTGACCTAACGGCAAGGCATTGCTGGCGTCGATACCTAAACGCTTAAGCGCGACGGCGATGTTCAGCGCACAGCCGCCAACATTAACGCCTTGTTGTTTAAGCTCGATGTCACAACCGCGCCAGGGCAGGGCATACGCATCGGCAATTACATCGATCACCGCTGCACCGACTACCGTCACCGGGCGCAGGGTGTGCAATTGCGGGATAAGTGCCTGCAAACGCGTGGTGCTCATCGCGCCTCCCGTTGCTCACGCAGGCGCATTAATCCGCTGGCGTAGCGGGTAAAGTCCAACTGATTGACCACATCCAGTTCCTGTTTCAACACAGGGTCAATCGCGCCGACGCCGTGCAGTGCGCCACAAATTGCCGTCGCCATGGCACCGATGGTGTCGGTGTCACCGCCAAGATTCGCGCACAAAATAGCGCAGCGCTTAGGGTCGGTGTGTGCCAGTTCCACCATGGCGATAGCGCAGGGCACGGATTCAATGGTGCTGGTGCCAGCTCCCACCACCTGATACAGCTGCTCACTGGCAGACTCGGTACCGTTAGCATCGCGGACGATTTTCAGTGCCAGTTCGAGGCGCGCCGCGAGCGATGCGCTAAAGGTAGTGATCCGTTTTTGCTGGGCGTGGCGGGCAATGGTGGGTAGCGCATCGACAATATCGCACCATTGTTCGCCGTCGATCGCGCGCGACACTGCCCAAGCGACTACCACGGCCCCGGCCACCGCCAGATCCGATTTATGAGTCGGGCTGGACGCCAGCGCCACATCATCAATGAAGGCATCAAGATCGCGTGCCGGGAGCAGGCAGCCTAACGGTGAAACGCGCATGGCCGCACCGTTGGTGACACCGTTGTTTTCCAGCTCCGTAACGGGTTTTCCGTCGCGGATGGCCTTAAGGGCAATCTTCGAGGTGGGGCCCAGCACGTTTTTACTGAAGGCATCGAAATCTTCCGCCCAGGCCAGGATATTTCGGCCAATGACGTCGGGGACAATTTTCCCGTCGCATTCCAGCAGAGCATCTGCCAGGCACAGCGCCATGGCTGTGTCATCAGTGAACTCAGCCTGGTTAAAATAGCAGGCGGCGTTATTTTCCGCGGGGCCGGGCAAAAAGCGGTCAATCCAGCCAAAGTGTGCTTTCACGCGGGTTCTGGGCCATAGCTCTGACGGCATGCCCATCGCATCCCCTAACGCCTGCCCATAAAGAGCACCGAGAATACGCTCTGCTTTCATTTTACTTCCCCTTTTTTCAATGCCAGATCGCGGTCGTTCACGTTAATTGCGGTGATTTCTTTGTCAGACTCGCGAAAGAAAATCATAAACAGTACGGCAATGACGGCAATCATGACTGCGCCAAATCCCCACATGCCCGCCCAGTTAAAGGTGAGACCGTTAACCGGCTCTTTATACGCAAACATTTTTTCCATCATCACCCCGCCCAGGCGATAGCCCAGCAGACTGCCGAATCCTTGACAGCAGAGGGTGATCAACCCCTGTGCGGCGGTACGCATATGCACAGGCGCTTTTTTATCCACGTAGATATAGGCCGTAACATAGTAGAAATCGTAACTGACGCCGTGCAGCAGAATGCCGAGAAACAGCAGTGCGTAGGTGAAATATTCTTCCGCGCCGCCGTAGACGAAAAAGCCATAGCGGATCGCTGCAGTAATAAGACCAAGCAATAATACCTTTTTAATGCCAAAGCGCTTAGTAAAGAACGGCAGCGCCAGCATAAAGAAGATTTCCGAGAACTGACCCAGCGTCATCCAGCCGGTGGCATTTTTCATTCCGACTTCGGTCAAATAACCGTTGGCGAAGATGTAGTAAAACGCCAGCGGCATCGCAAACAGGAACGAACAGAAGAAAAAGACAAGGAAGTTCTTATCACGCAGCAGGATCAGTGCATCCAGCCCCAGCATGACTTTGATATCCATCTTGCCGGTACTTTTTGGCGGCGTATCCGGCAAGAAGAAGGCGAAGACACCCAGCAGCGCGGAGCTCCCGGCGGTGATCAGCAACGGGATATTGGTGGGGGAGATATCGCTGTAGCCCAGCATTTGCGGTAAGAACCCGCAGGCTAAACCGGAGGCAATCCAGCCAATGGTGCCCATCACGCGGATGCGTGGGAAGTCACGCTCGACGTCCTGGACGTTGGCAAAGGCAATACTGTTGGTCAGCGCAATGGTGGGCATATAGGTCAGTGAATACGCCAACAATAGCGGGAAGAAGCCGCCGAAGGTGGTCTGCTGCGCGGCGAAGTACATCAGAATGGCGCCGACGAACATTAACACCGCCAGGACTTTTTGCGCGGAGAAAAAGCGGTCAGTGAGCGAACCGACAAAAATCGGTGACAGGATTGCGGCAATGGCGGTACAGGCGTAGGACCAGCCAATTTCTCCGGCGCTGAATCCGCTTTTACTCAGCCACAGCCAAAGCGGTACAAACCAGGCGCCCCAGATAAACCACTCCACGAACATCATGAACGACAGCTTTGCTGTAGTTTTCATCTTTACATCCTTCATGACAGGTAAGGTACGTTTTCATAGTACCAGTAGATAATACCTTTAAAATACCTTTGTGTTTTAATTTTGACCGCCTTAACGTTTTTTAATGCCTGAATCGAGCCAGCGGAAATGACTGAAAAGTGCGCTAAAGATGGAAAAAAAGCGCAGTCGGTACCAGGCTTATGGCTGCCCGCAACAAGGCGGGTCAGGACAATTCACATTCCGGTATCCAACCGGAACTTACGGGAGCATAGCTATGACTGATATTGCGCAGTTGCTTGGCAAAGATGCCGACAACCTTTTACAGCATCGTTGTATGACCATTCCTTCTGACCAACTTTACCTGCCAGGGCATGATTACGTCGACCGCGTGATGGTAGACAATAATCGCCCGCCTGCCGTGCTGCGTAATATGCAGACGCTGTACAACACGGGCCGACTCGCTGGCACGGGATACCTGTCGATTCTGCCGGTCGACCAGGGCGTGGAGCATTCCGCCGGAGCCTCGTTTGCCGCCAACCCGTTGTACTTTGATCCGAAGAATATTGTGGAGCTGGCTATCGAAGCGGGCTGTAACTGCGTGGCGTCGACCTACGGCGTGCTGGCTTCCGTATCTCGTCGCTATGCACACCGTATTCCGTTCCTCGTAAAAATTAACCACAACGAAACGCTCAGCTACCCGAATACCTTTGACCAGACGCTGTATGCCAGTGTGGAGCAGGCATTCAATATGGGCGCGGTGGCGGTCGGGGCTACGATCTATTTTGGCTCCGAGGAATCGCGTCGTCAGATTGAAGAGATTTCTGCAGCGTTTGAACGTGCGCATGAACTGGGGATGGTGACGGTGCTGTGGGCCTATCTGCGCAACTCCGCATTTAAGAAAGACGGGGTGGATTATCACGTTTCCGCCGACCTGACCGGGCAGGCAAACCACCTGGCGGCCACCATCGGGGCGGATATTGTTAAGCAGAAAATGGCGGAAAATAACGGCGGGTATAAGGCCGTTAACTTTGGCTATACCGACGATCGCGTCTACAGCAAGCTGACCAGCGACAACCCGATTGACCTGGTGCGTTATCAACTGGCGAACTGCTATATGGGCCGCGCCGGGCTGATTAACTCCGGCGGTGCGGCAGGGGGCGAAACCGATCTCAGCGATGCGGTGCGCACGGCGGTAATTAACAAGCGTGCCGGTGGTATGGGTCTGATCCTCGGACGTAAAGCGTTCAAGAAAACCATGGCAGATGGCGTTAAGTTGATTAACGCCGTGCAGGACGTTTATCTGGATAACAAAGTAACCATTGCGTAAATTATCGCGGGTTGTGGTCATGTCACGGCAACCCGCGTTTCTTGAAAAATTAAATTCAAAATATCATTTCAGTATAATCGCAATATTAGTCCGATCTACCTCACGTTTCTCCTGCCTTTTGTGAAAAGCATCACCTCTCCCTGTGCACTTGCACAGAAAATAGTCATGCCTTAGCGCGGAATGTCCGAGGCAAAGTTGCTTTTTTGCACATACATTTAGATGTGAAACAGCATTTCAAAGTTGCGCTAAGGACCCAATAATGAAAATTGAAGCTATCAATGTCTCCGTCTTCCAGTATCCCACCCGCCGGGTTTCTGATACCGCCGGACATTCCCATCCGGGGCCGGAAAGCCTCGCCAAAATGGCCATGCTGACCATTACCGCCGATGACGGAACCCAGGGGTATTCGTTTGCACCGCCGGAAGTGGTGCGCCCGTTTGTGGTGAATACTTTTTTTCGCAAAGTGATGGTCGGTCAGGACCCGTTTAATCGGGAGCGCATCTGGCAGGATCTGGTGCACTGGCAGCGGGGAAGCGCGCATCAACTGACCGAACGCGCGCTGTCTTTTGTTGAGCAGGCGCTGTGGGATTTGATAGGCCGCAAGCTCAACATGCCGGTCTACAAGCTGCTGGGTGGTTTTCGCGATAAGGTCCCGGCCTACGGCAGCACCATGTGTGGTGACGATCTGCCCGGCGGACTGTCGACGCCGGAAGAATATGCCTGCTTTGCCGAAAAACTGGTCGCTCGTGGATATAAGGCGATCAAACTGCATACCTGGATGCCGCCGGTCTCCTTCGCGCCAAATCCGAAGATGGATGTGAAAGCCTGCGCCGCCGTGCGCGAGGCGGTCGGACCGGATATTGATCTGATGATCGACGGCTATCACTGGTACAGCCGTACAGAAGCGCTGTACATCGGCAAGGAACTGGAAAAACTCAACTTTGCCTGGTTTGAAGAGCCGATGGAAGAAGAGAGCATGGCGTCTTACGCCTGGCTTGCCGAAAATCTCTCCATTCCGATCGTTGGCCCGGAAAGCCTCGGTGGAAAACACCACAGCCGCGCGGACTGGGTGAAGGCGGGCGCATGCGACATTTTACGTGCTGGTGCCAACGGTGTGGGGGGGATCTCGCCGACCCTGAAAGTGGCCAACCTGGCCGAGTCGTTTGGCATGGACTGCGAAGTACACGGCAACGGTGCGGCGAGCCTCGCGGTGATTGGCGCGATTCGAAACTGTCGCTGGTACGAGCGCGGCCTGCTGCATCCGTTCCTCGACTACGACGAACCAGCCGCCTACCTGAACAGCATTGTTGACCCGATGGACGCCGACGGTTTTGTGCATCTGCCACAGCGCCCCGGTCTGGGGGAAGACATCAATTTTGCCTATATCGAAGCCAACACCGTCAGCCACGACTGACTGAAAACAATAAATGCCGGATAAGCCAAGCGTCATCCGGCAACATGTACCCTACAGTACAGGCAAACAATAGATGAAAAAAACCTCCTTACTGGGCGCGTGTTTACTCGCACTCGCCGTGTCGATGGGGAGCAGTGCGGCGTACGCCAAAACGCCGCCCGATCAGCTCATCATTGGTATGAACATGAATAACCTGCTGACCCTCGATCCGGCCGCCATGACTGGCAACGAAGTGGTGGGCATTGTGGTGAATTTATATGACTCGCTGGTGGAGTTGGATCCTGCCCAGTTGACCCATGTGAAACCCGCGCTGGCGACATCCTGGGATGTCAGTCCGGATGGCACCACCCTGACTTTTCATCTGCGCGATGACGTGACCTTTCACTCCGGTAATCCGCTGACTGCTGACGATGTGGTGTGGTCGATGCGTCGGATCCTGCACCTGAATCTGGCGCAGTCGTCGGTGTGGAAATCCTACGGCTTTAGCAAAAAAAATATCGACCAACAGGTCAGCGCCCCGGACAGGTTTACAGTGAAAATCACGCTGCCCAAAGCCAACGATCCGCAGTTGATTATCTATTCACTGGGGGCGCTGGGGAATCTCGGCGTGCTGGACAGCAAAACCGTGCAGCAACATGTGCTGAATAACGACTGGGGCAACCACTGGCTGACCACCAATGAAGCCGGGTCTGGCCCGTTTACCCTCGATACCTGGCAGGCGAAAGATGTCCTGCGCATGACGCGTAACCCGAACTACTGGCGCGGCGAGGCGAAAATGAGCCGCGTGGTATTGCGCCATTTTCAGGAATCCCAGACCCTGCGTCTGATGATTGCCAAGGGCGATCTGGATATTGCCAGTAATATGGCGGTTTCGGACATCAATGCCCTGCGTAGCGATCCTGACCTGAGCGTAGATGCCGTCCAGCGAGGCACGATGTATTACGTGGCAATGAGCATGAAGGAGGCGCACTTCGCCAATCCGAAAGTCCGTGAAGCCGTGCGTTACCTGATTGATTATCAGGGGATCAATAAAGCGCTGATGCCGGGATACGGCGTATTGCATCAGCGACCTATCAAGGCAGGAATGCCCTCCACGCTGCCTGACCCCGGCTATCGCCTCGACATTCCGCGCGCTAAAAAGCTGCTGGCGGAGGCGGGATACCCGGACGGTTTCGACACCACGCTGCGGGTGCTGGCTGACCAGCCTTTCCAGAATATCGCGATTGCCGTGCAGTCCACGCTGATGCAGGCGGGTATTAACGCCAAAATCATCACCGGAACCGGTAATCAGATCTACGGCGCAATGCGCGAGCGTAAATTTGACATGCTGGTCGGGCGCGGCGGCAGCGGCATGGAACCGCATCCGCACTCCAGCCTGCGGGCGCTGGTCTATAACCCGGATAACAGCGATGCAGCCCGGCTTACCAACTTTCAGGGCTGGCGCACTGGTTTCTACGATAAACCGCTTAATGACATGATCGACAGCGCCCTGCTGGAGCGTGACCCGCAAACGCAAACTCGCGCGTATCAGGCGATCCAGACCCGCTACGACCAGCTCGTTCCCGCGCTAATTCCGTTGTCGCAAATGGTGGATTCGGTCGTTGTGCGCCGTGAGGTGCAGAATTATCAGCCGCATCCGTCGGCCACCACGTTTTTGCGTGATGTGTATAAAACCGGAGGTGAACAATGAGCGTTGCCATACTTGCACCTGGCTCACGCGCCCGGCGTGTCTCGACCCGTCTGATACAGGTGGCAATGACGTTGTTTGGATTGCTGCTGCTGACCTTTTTTATCGGTCGCGTCATGCCGATCGACCCGGTACTGGCGATCGTGGGACCTGATGCGGATCAGAGTACCTATCAGCAGGTGTATCACCAGTTAGGCTTTGATAAATCGCTGGCGGCGCAGTTTGGTATTTACTTCACCAATCTGCTGCACGGCGATCTGGGTAATGCGCTGCTGACCGGTAAGCCGGTGATGGATGACATTGTACGCGTTTTCCCGGCCACCATTGAGCTGGCGACGATGGCCATTGTGGTAGGGGCGGGTCTGGGGATCCCGCTGGGGGTGTTGGCGGCGGCACGACGCAATAGCCTGTCGGATTACGTGGTGCGCATCATTAGCCTGGCAGGTTATTCCACACCGATTTTCTGGGTGGGGATGATGGGGTTGCTGGTGTTCTACGCCTGGCTAAGCTGGGTGGGCGGCGCGGGGCGTCTGGATCTCGGACTGGACGGGCTGGTGCCGCGCCAGACCGGATTAATGACCGTCGACGCGCTGTTGGCCGGTAATGCCACCGTGTTCTGGAATGCCATTAATCATCTGGTTTTGCCTGCTGCGCTATTGGGTTTTCACTCTCTGGCTTACATCAGCCGTATGACCCGTAGCTTTATGCTGGCGCAGCTTTCACAGGAGTTCATTATCACCGCGCGCGTCAAAGGGCTGACCGAGCGTCAGGTCATCTGGAACCATGCGTTTCGCAATATTCTGGTGCAACTGCTCACGGTGGTTGCGCTGGCCTACGGTTCGCTATTGGAAGGCGCGGTGCTGATTGAAACCGTCTTTTCCTGGCCCGGTTTTGGCTCCTATTTAACCGGCAGTCTGCTGCTGGGTGACATGAATGCGGTGATGGGCTGCGTGCTGCTGGTTGGGGTGGTTTTCGTCATGCTCAATCTGCTCTCCGACATGCTGTATCAATTCTTTGATCCGAGGACAAAATCATGACGGTTTCTCTGGATACGCCGCGGGATAGCGGCAATAGCGAACAACGTCTGCGGGCGAAGCAGGCGCTGCTGCGAGCGCGCGGGTTCATGGGCAAGATGGCGCGTAACCCGCTGACCGCCATTGGCGGCGGAATTATTGCGCTGTTACTGCTGGTGGCCATTTTTGCCCCGCTTATCGCACCGTACAACCCGCTGGTGCAGGATTTAAACAGTGCGCTGGTGGCGCCGAACGCGCAGCACTGGTTCGGGACCGATGAGTTTGGCCGCGATATCTTTAGCCGCCTGGTGTATGGCTCGCGCATCACGCTGTATATCGTGCTGCTGGTGTCGGTCACCGTAGGGCCGCTCGGTCTGCTGCTTGGCGTCACGGCGGGTTACTTCGGTGGCAAGGTCGACATGGTACTGATGCGCGTCACCGACATTTTCATTTCTTTTCCAAGCCTGGTACTGGCACTGGCCTTTGTCGCGGCACTCGGTCCGGGGCTGGAGCACGTAGTAATTGCCATTACGCTGACCGCCTGGCCGCCGATTGCGCGTCTGGCTCGTGCGGAAACGCTCTCGTTGCGTCAGGCCGATTTTATCTCTGCCGTTCGCCTGCAGGGGGCATCGGCAGGACGTGTGCTGTGGCGTCACATCGTACCGCTGTGCCTGCCATCGGTGATTATTCGTATCACCATGAATATGGCGGGGATCATTCTGACCGCTGCGGGCCTTGGGTTTCTGGGGTTAGGGGCTCAGCCACCGGATCCGGAATGGGGGGCGATGATCTCCAGCGGGCGCACCTACATGATGGAATGCTGGTGGGTAGTGACTATTCCGGGGCTGGCGATTTTGATCAACAGCCTGGCGTTCAACTTCTTAGGAGATGGCTTACGTGACATCCTCGATCCTCGCAGCGAATGATTCGCCTCTGCTTGATGTGCGTAACTTGCACGTCGATTTTATCAACGGCGGCGCGGTTACCCAAGCGGTGCGCGGCGTCTCCTTTCAACTCGGACGTGAAAAACTGGCGATTGTTGGTGAGTCAGGCTCCGGTAAATCCACCGTCGGGCGAGCGCTGTTGCACCTGCATCCGAAAAAAGCACGGGTTACGGCAGACAAAATGCAGTTTAGCGATGTGGATTTAGCCCATGCCAGCGAGGCGCTGATGCGGCAAATTCGCGGCAAGCGTATCTCGATGATTATGCAGGACCCGAAATACTCCCTCAATCCGGTGGTGAGCGTTGGCGAACAGATTGCCGAAGCCTGGCTTACCCATCATCCGGGGCGCAAGGCTGAGGCCAAAGCCAGGGCGCTGGAAATGCTGGAAGTGGTGCGCATTCGTCAGCCGCAGCGGGTGTATCAGCTCTATCCGCACGAGATTTCTGGCGGCCAGGGGCAACGTGTCATGATCGCGATGATGTTAATCACCGATCCGGAACTGGTGATTGCCGACGAACCCACCTCGGCGCTGGACGTGTCGGTGCGTCTGCAGGTGTTGGGGCTGCTTGACTCGCTGGTGGAGTCGCGCGGGTTGGGGCTTATTTTTATCAGTCATGACATCAACCTGGTGCGCAGCTTCTGCGATCGCGTCCTGGTGATGTATGCCGGGCGGGTGGTGGAATCCATCGCTGCAGGCGATCTCCACCATGCGCAGCATCCCTATACTCAGGGGCTGATTAGCGCATTGCCAGAAATCCACAACCGCCGGGCGGTGCTGCCGGTGCTGCAACGTCAGGCCAGTTGGCTGAGTGAGGAGGGGATATGATCGACGTTAAAAATCTGAACCTGGCATTTGGTGAGGGAGAAAAACGCAATCAGGTGCTGTATGACGTGACGTTTGGGGTTCAGCCCGGAGAGGTCTACGGTCTGGTTGGAGAGTCTGGTTCGGGAAAGACAACCGTACTGAAGTGTCTGGCTGGACTGTTTACCCACTGGCAGGGTGAACTGGCGATCGACGGACAAGCCCTGGGTCACCGTATTCGCCGCGAACGCTGCCGCCTGGTACAGATGGTATTCCAGGACCCATATGGTTCGCTGCATCCCCGGCATACCATCAGCGATATCCTCGAAGAGCCGCTGTTGATCCACGGCATTGCTGACCGGGATCGGCGGGTTAACGGGCTGCTGGATAAGGTCGGTCTGAACCGGGCATTTCGCGACCGGTATCCGCATCAGCTTTCTGGCGGGCAGCGCCAGCGTGTGGCGATTGCGCGGGCGCTAATCCTCGAACCGCAGGTGCTGTTGCTGGACGAGCCGACCTCTGCGTTGGACGTATCGGTACAGGCCGAAATTCTTAACCTGCTGGCTGAATTGCAAAAGGAGTCCAGCCTGACCTATCTGCTGGTCACTCACGATCTGGGGGTTATTGCGCATTTGTGTCAGAAAGTGGCGGTGATGCAATACGGAAAAATTCTTGAAACGCTCACCGTGGATGCGCTGGTCAACGGTGAGGCGCAAACCGAGTATACCCGGATGTTAATAAGCGGCAGCCAGCGCTATTCCCGCGAACTGGCGCGGGAAGTGGCGGCGTACTAGCGTAACAAGGGACAACCAGGCGGTAACCGGCAGCGCAGCGCGGCGGGGAGGATTTCGATGTGAAATTCCTGCCCGCTTAGCGGTTCGCCATCGAGATTAAACGTGATTTCATGCGGGGCACGGATATCAAACCAGGATGACGCGCCATCAATAATATTGGGGTTGTCGTCGGATTGGGTAAGTGCCGAAAGTAGCGCCGGAAGAAGCTCATCGCCGGTAAAAATGCGCAGTTGCAGCAGACCGTCGTTGATCAGTGCTGTGGGGCAAAGTTGCTGCCCGCCGCCAGCCTGACGACCATTGCCGATGCCGATCACCAGCGCGTCTCCCTGCCAGTGAAAGTTTTCCCCGCGAATTTCGCAACTGTCGGGCTTCAGCGTGTCCATGCGCATGAGCCCATGAATAAAGTACGACACGCCGCCCAGCGCGGCTTTGAGTTTTTCTGGTGTTTCTGTCGTGACTCGCGTGCCGAATCCGCCCGTCGCCATATTGATAAAACAGGTCTTATCATTGACCTGCACCATATCTATTTCAACCGCATTGCCGGCGATGGCCAGCTTCAAGGCTTTATCCAGAACATCAGGAATACCCACGCTGGTGGCGAAGTCATTTGCGGTTCCCAGCGGCAAAATCCCCAGTGCGGGTATATCCTCCCCCTGGCAATGGATGAGCGCGGTGGAGACCTCGTTGATGGTGCCATCACCGCCGCCCGCAATGACGGTGGCAACGCCCAACTGGCGGGCCTCATCAACGTAACGGCGGGCGTCGCCTTTTTCCCAGGTGACGCGCACATGGATCTCAACGCCCTCATCGCGTAGCAGGGCAATCGCCTCGCGCAGCGGGGGATTATCAGCACTTTTTCCATTCAGGATCAGTAAGCTGGCTGGGAATGCTATCATCCTGTTGCCTCACTTTTATCGTTTTAACAAGTGTATGCCAGGAATGGGTTTATGGCGTAAGAACTGACCGAAAGCGCGGACGTTAAACGTAAAAAGCCGCGATTTGCGGCTTTTTCAGGTAAGGCAGGGATTACTGCGGGAACCACTGATCGCTGATTTTTTGATAGGTACCGTCAGCTTTAATGGCGGCCAGCGCAGTGTTCAGTTTTTCCAGCAGCGCGGTGTTATCCGGGCGAACGGCAATGCCAAGGCCGGTGCCGAAGTATTGCGGGTCAGTTACTTTGTCCGTTGCTACGCCTAACTGCGGATTGGTTTTCAGCCACTCGTTAACTACGGCAGTGTCGCCAAATACGCCATCAATACGCCCGTTTTTCAGGTCAATGATCGCATTCTGGTAGCTGTCGTACGCCACGGTTTTCACTTCAGGATGTTTATCCTGCAGGTATTTCTGGTGCGTGGTGCCGTTTTCCATGCCGATACGTTTGCCCTTCAAATCAGCAAAGGTTTTATAGGTGTCTTTTTTCGCAATGACCAGCGCTGAGTTGGCATAGTAGGGCTGAGTAAAGGAGACCTGCTTACTACGTTCTGGTGTGATGTCCATACCGGAAATCACCGCATCGTATTTTTTGAATTTCAGCGCGGGGATCAGGCTGTCGAACGCATGATTAGTAAAAGTACAGTCAGCCTGCATTTGTTTGCACAATGCTGAAGCCAGGTCGATGTCAAAACCAACAATTTTATTGCTGGCGTCCAGCGATTCGAATGGCGGATAGGTTGCTGAGACACCGAAATTGATTTTATCAGCAGCAGAGGCGCCGGTGGCGAAGGTAGCAAGTAATGCGGCCAGGACTAACTTTTTCATGGTGGAACTCCCGTCTGTCAATCTTATGATGATCACCGTGTCTGCGGCGTTGATTTACAATGCCATTTAATGAATTTGTATGCAATAAAAATGATTAAATATTTTATATGGAATAAAAAAAAGCGGACAGTCCAGAGACATGTCCGCCTTTACTATTCAGCTTTATGCAGTTATTGACTTAATTGCGGTGTTCAAACGCCAGTGCTTTACGCTCGATTAAGCGCATCATCAACGTCAGCAGGCCGTTAACAATCAGATAAATCACGCCCGCCGCGCCGAAGACCATGACGTCATAGGTGCGACCATACAACAGCTGGCTGTAACCCATGACTTCCATCAGCGTGATGGTGTAGGCCAGGGAGGTACTTTTGAACACCAGCACCACTTCGTTGGAGTACGAGGAGAGGGCGCGTTTAAAGGCGTACGGCAGCAAGATGGCCAGCGTATCTTTCTTGCTCATCCCCAATGCACCACAGGATTGCCACTGACCTTCCGGGATTGCGCGAATAGCGCCGTAGAACAGCTGCGTGGTATACGCGGCACTGTTTAACGACAGCGCAATCAAGGCGCACAGCCAGGGTTCTGACAGCAGATGCCAGAGGACCGGATACTCCTGCAGCGCGGGAAACTGCCCCGGACCGTAGTAGATCAGGAAGATTTGCACCAACAACGGCGTACCGGTAAACAGCGTAATGTAGGCGCGTACCAGCCACACCAGCACCGGAGTTTTCAGCGTCAGGATGACGGTGAAAATCAGCGCCATGACCAGCGCAACCACGATGGAGGCAACCGTCAACGTCAGGCTGGTATGCAGCCCTTTCATCAGTTCTGGTAAATACTCAAGCATCAGCCCGGTCTCCGCTCAAAACGTGTCGCGCGCAGGTCAATGCGTTTGAGAATGTACTGACTCAACAGCGTTATCACCAGATAAATGGCCGCCGCCACGATGTACCAGGTAAACGGCTCCTGAGTACGTGTGGCAATGCTTTTGGTTTGCAGCATCAGATCGTTGACGCTGATCAGGCTTACCAGCGCGGTATCTTTCAGCAGAACCAGCCACTGGTTACCCAGTCCCGGCAGGGCATGACGCCACATTTGCGGCATCACCAGACGAAAGAAGATCGCGGTTTTGGACAACCCCAGCGCCTGACCAGACTCCCATTGCCCGAGCGGGACGGCTTTCAGTGCGCCACGCAGCGTTTGCGACGCATAGGCCGCATACAGCAATGACAGCGCAATGACGCCGCACAGGAACGGACTGACGTCGAAGTTTTCGATCTCCATCTGCACCGGGATCTGCACGATGCCAAGATTTATCGTAAACCCATCGGCCAGTGTCAGCAGCAACTGGGAGGAACCGAAATAGATAAACAGAACCACCAGAATTTCCGGCAGTCCGCGCAGGAGCGTCACCAGGGCTGAACCCGTCCATGCCACTGGACGCCATTTAGCAGACTCCCAGACGGCAAACAACATTGCGAGAGCCAGGCCAATGATCAGCGCACAAACGGCAAGGCCGACGGTCATCCCGGCGGCGCTTGCTAAAGGAAAAAATTCATTCATCTAATATTACTTCTGGAACCATTTGTTATAGATGGTTTCGTACGTCCCATCTTTCTTCACTTTTTCCAGCGCAGCATTGAATTTCTGCTGCAGCTCGGTATTGCCCTGGCGCATGGCGATGCCCAGACCGGTACCGAAGTAATCTTTATCGGTAACTTTATCGCCAACGGCGGCCAGTTTCGGATTGTCCTTCAGCCATTCGGTCACGACAGCAGTATCACCAAAGACGCCATCAATACGCCCGTTCTGCAGGTCGAGTTTGGCATTCTGGTAGCTGTCATACGGAACGGTGGTGACTTCCGGATGTTTATCCATGATGAATTTCTGGTGCGTGGTGCCGTTTTGTACGCCCACTTTCTTGCCTTTCAGCTGGTCAATGCTGGTGTATTTACCCTGTTGACCAACAAACAACGCTGAGTTGTCGTAGTAAGGCGTAGTGAACAACACCTGCTTTTCACGCTCCGGCGTGATGTCCATTCCGGCCATCACCGCGTCAAAACGGCGGAATTTCAGGCTTGGGATCAGGCTGTCGAAAGCCTGGTTAGTGAACGTACAGGTGGCGTCGATCTCTTTACACAGCGCATTTGCCAGGTCAACGTCAAAACCCACGATGTTGTTATTAGCATCAATGGATTCAAACGGAGGATAAGACGCTTCGGTAGCGAAGCGAATGGTTTGGGCTGCGGTAGCGGAAAGGCTAAAACCTGCGATTAGCGCGGCAATCAGAACTTTTTTCATTGTATTGTCCCGAATCTTAGTGAGAGAGATAGTTTTTAAACGCTTCGGTTTGCGGGTTGGCAAAGCAGCTCGCATTCCCAAACTCGACGATATGACCGTTTTCCATATACACCACACGACTGGCCGTTTTACGGGCGACTTCCACTTCGTGGGTGACGATCACCTGAGTAATATTGGTTTCTGCCAGCTCACGAATGATGCTGACGATTTGTGCGGTAATTTCCGGGTCAAGCGCTGCGGTCGGTTCATCAAACAGCAGCACCTGTGGCTCCATCATTAACGCGCGGGCAATGGCCACACGCTGTTGCTGGCCGCCGGAAAGATGCAGTGGGTAACGATCGCTATAGGGCTTCAGTCGCAGACGTTCCAGCAGCTTCTCGGCACGCGCCAGCGCCTGGTCCTTGCTCAGACCCAGCACGCGGCAGGGCGCTTCGATCAGGTTCTGCTGTACCGTAAGATGCGGCCAAAGATTATATTGCTGAAAGACCATGCCCACGTTCTGACGCAGTTCGCGAATGGCTTTATCAGAAGGTGTTTTCGTGAAGTCGAAACGGTTACCGGCAATAGAGAGCGTGCCCGAACGCGGCATCTCAAGCAGGTTGAGTACGCGCAGTAGCGAGCTTTTCCCGGCTCCACTTGGGCCAAGTAACACCAGTGTTTCGCCCTGAGGGCAATCCAGCGTGATATCGAACAGCGCTTGATGTGCGCCGTAGAAGCAGTTAATGCCGTTTAATTGAATACTCATTGACACTCGTATACTGGCAGTCTGATAGCTATTGAAGCCGCAGATACTACCTTTGGCAGAATAGTTATGCAATATTTATGCGTTAAAAGTTAAATGCAAACCGCATTCTTCTCTAAACATAGCACAAAATAGCGGGGTCACCAGTGGGCAAGAATAATTGTCGGCATTCTATGCAGAATGCCAGACAATTTATGGGGTTTATGATTTGAACGGATGAATGGCGGGATTAACGGTTTTCGACAGACTGGCGCAGCGTCCCGGCTGGCGCATGTACACTGCCGCCCAGATAGCGAACATCATCCACGACCCAGCACTGGCCTTCACGGATCATCAGTACTTCATCACGCCAGGTTTGATTACCCTGCTTAAGCTCTACGCGCAGCGGAATGTTACGTGCATCACTATTCGGAATGGTCGAGGCGCTGGCGACACTGGCGCTGTCCGGTAAGGTGGCGCGGCTGGAGAAGGGATCGCTGGTCAGCAGCTCGCGGTGCGAGTTATCGCGGCTGGCATCGGTCAGCAATTTCGCCAGGTTGTCACTTAAGTACGGACGCAGGGCGGTGATGTCGTTGCTACGATGCTGAATGCGGTAATCATAGAACTGTTGTGCCACGCTGTCTGGCCCACCTTCCACGCAAGCGCCGCTACGCGGGCCGTTGTCTTTATAAGCCGGAGTAACGGTGGTACAGGCGCTGAGAAGAAGTGCACAGGGGACCAACAGAGAGAGTTTCGAGTAGCGCATAATGATTTCCTTATTAGCTTTCTACTAATAGTATTCTACGATGAAAAATTCTATCCTTTCAATGACTGTACAATCGATTAACACTTTGTTTTTAATTGCATAAATTCGCAAATTTCACCGACTGGTACATCTGTGGCTATTGACTGCTTACCTCGGTTCAGTATATCAAACTGCGGCATGATGTTGTCGCCAAGGATGCTCCCTATAGTGTATAGACCATCCACGTATCTGCATGCTTATTTACGAGGCGATAAAATGCGAGACAACGGAGTGAGGCCTTAGGCTACCAGGGTATCCGGATGGCTAAAATAAGGGTTGATTAATTTCTGTGCCCGTGCGTTAATAGTTGGGTCGGTTTGAAGAACAGACGATTTACAAAGTAGTTTACTTCCGCAGTTCTCATTTTCAGGTTTATCCATTTATCCCTTCTTTGAGTCACTCCGCTAAGCACTAAGTCGATTCTGTAATAAAACCAAATATGCCGAAAGGCTCAAATTAAGGAATAAAATATATGTCTAATAAAATGACAGGGTTAGTTAAGTGGTTTAATCCTGAGAAAGGTTTTGGATTCATCACTCCGAAAGATGGTAGCAAAGATGTGTTTGTGCATTTTTCTGCTATCCAAAGTAACGACTTTAAAACGCTGAATGAAAATCAGGAAGTCGAGTTTAGCGTGGAGCAGGGACCTAAAGGCCCATCCGCTGTTAATGTTGTGGCGCTCTAAGGTAACTATTATTACTAATCATATTCACTTCCGTTGCCCATGTTGCCACGGTTCACAGTACAGAACATCAAGCTTCGATGTGACTGACGGAAATCCGTTTGGCGCGAAATGTATTTTTTGCAAATCTAAAATGATTACATTTGATAATGTTGCAATGTACATTCGTTCTGGCCAGACTCCGCTGGATTTCAGAAAATAATTTTTTAGGCCCCTTCAAGGGGCCTTTTTTAACGACTTAACAGATGACTCTACCTGTTTGTCATGAGAACGTCATCTTGATGTTGTTGTCGTGATGCGAGAACATCGTTTACTGCGAACCTGCCTTCAGTCCCTCTCTTATCGTTTAATATGCAAACAATTTCTGGGTGTGTAATGACCAGTTGCGCCTGGGTTATTGAATCTTTTTATCGTATAGTTTATAGATATCCATGGTTATACAGATAATACTATCTACTGGCGCGTTGATGCCGTTACAGACCAGAAGAGGTGCATAATGGACGTCGAGAAATTAAAAAATAAAACTGAAGCGGATATATCTGAGTTCATCACAAAGAAAATTGTTGAGCTGAAGAAAAAGACCGGGAAAGAGGTTTCCGATATTCAGTTTATCGCTCGTGAGAAAATGACCGGGCTTGAAAGTTATGACATTAAAATTAAGTTGATCTAATTTTCAAATACCATCCAGTATGCGTTAAAGCATCGCCGTCCAGCTGAGGCGGTGCTTTTTATTTTTATAATTTCAAAGTGAAATTATAAGTGTGATCTCTTCCGTGTGTGAACGAGGCGGTGGCAAAAATGTGTGAATTTCAGCCGTACGCGATAACTCAGTATTTCATCCTGGTGGATATTTATTATCACAGGCGTAGGATGATTTTGCTGTCGACAAGATAAGACGTTCGTCCTGTCGTGTGCGGGCTTCTGATTATTCATTAACGACGAGGTGGTGCTGGTAATGAGTACACTGATCATTCGTTTATTGTTCTTAGCGATTATATTGGCCCCTGTTTCATTACGCGCCGATGAACAGAGCGGAATGCAGCTTGAGCGTGTTGTCATCGTCAGTCGTCATGGCGTCAGGGCACCGACAAAGTTCACACCGCTTATGCAGCAAGTCACTCCCGACCGCTGGCCGCAATGGGACGTTCCTCTGGGGTGGTTGACTCCTCGCGGCGGGGCACTCATTACTGAATTAGGACGGTATCAACGTTTACGCCTGGCGGACAAAGGTCTGCTGGATAATAAAACGTGTCCAACGGCAGGGCAGGTCGCGGTCATTGCCGATAGCGATCAACGTACCCGTAAAACGGGTGAAGCATTCCTGGCAGGACTGGCCCCGGAATGTAAAGTACAGGTTCATTATCAACAAGATAAGTCAAAATCTGATCCCCTTTTTAATCCCATCAAGGCGGGGCAGTGTTCGCTGAACACATCGCAGGTGAAAGAGGCCATCCTGACCCGGGCTGGCGGAAGTCTTGATGAGTACACGCGCCACTACCAACCCGCATTTCAAGCCCTGGAACGGGTGTTAAATTTCTCCCAGTCAGAAAAGTGTCAAACAGCCGGGCAGTCTGCACAGTGTACGCTAACCGACGTCTTACCTGCTGAACTCAAGGTCTCTCCTGAAAATATATCGTTGTCAGGCTCATGGGGACTGGCTTCAACCCTGACGGAAATCTTCCTGCTGCAACAAGCACAAGGGATGTCGCAGGTGGCCTGGGGGCGTATTCATGGCGATAAAGAATGGCGTACATTATTAAGTCTGCACAATGCGCAGTTTGACCTTCTGCAGAAAACCCCGGAGGTTGCCCGTAGCAGAGCCACACCGTTACTTGATTTGATACGTACAGCGCTCGTAACACAGGGGGCAACAGAAAATAAATACGCAATTCAGTTGCCCGTCTCTTTGTTGTTTATTGCGGGGCATGACACCAATCTTGCCAATATCAGCGGGGCATTAGGCCTTAACGTGTCTCTGCCCGGTCAGCCAGATAATACGCCGCCGGGTGGAGAGTTTGTTTTCGAAAGGTGGAAACGGGTCAGCGATCATTCTGATTGGGTGCAGGTTTCTTTTATGTATCAGACATTGCAGGAAATGCGTGATATGCAACCTTTGTCGTTGCAATCGCCTCCCGGAAAAATTGTGCTGCCCTTAGCGGCCTGCGATGAGAAAAATACGCAGGGAATGTGCTCATTAAAAAGTTTTTCTGCACTGATTGATTCCGTTCGCGTGTCCGAATGTGCTGAGAAATAATATTTTTATTGCATCATTTCGGTCATGTTGAAAATTAAACAATCGGAACCTTTCAATGATAGGGTATCGGTTCGATAATGCCTTAAGGCAGCGTTGTTAGCGTAATAAGGAGATATACCATGCAGTTTTCGACCACCCCTACGCTGGAAGGGCAAAGCATCGTGGAATACTGCGGTGTGGTAACCGGTGAAGCGATTTTAGGCGCGAATATCTTCCGCGATTTTTTTGCCGGGATCCGGGACATTGTCGGCGGTCGCTCTGGCTCATACGAAAAAGAGCTGCGCAAAGCGCGTGAAATTGCCTTTCAGGAACTCGGCGAACAGGCGAAAGCGTTGGGAGCAGATGCGGTCGTTGGTATTGATATTGATTACGAAACCGTGGGTAAAGATGGCAGCATGCTGATGGTGAGCGTCAGCGGGACTGCGGTGAAAACTCGCCGATGAAGCGTCTGTTATGGCTGCTGGCATTTGCTGTGTTGCTGACGGGCTGTGCCCGCGAGTCAGGTATTGTTGACAAAGACGGGTATCAACTGGATACCCGACGCCAGGCGCAGGCGGCATATCCACGCATTAAAGTGCTGGTAATTCACTACACGGCTGATGATTTTGACTCATCGCTGGCCACGCTGACGGATAAAAACGTCAGCTCGCACTATCTGATCCCGGCAGTACCACCGCTGCACGGCGGCAAGCCGCGGATCTGGCAGCTGGTCCCGGAAAAGGATCTGGCCTGGCATGCAGGGATCAGCTTCTGGCGAGGCGCTACGCGGATTAACGACACGTCGATTGGGATTGAACTGGAAAACCGTGGCTGGCAAAAATCAGCGGGCGTGAAATATTTTGCGCCATTTGAAGCGACGCAGATCCAGGCGTTGATCCCGCTGGCAAAGGACATTATTGCCCGCTACGACATCAAGGCGCAGAACGTGGTGGCGCATGCGGATATTGCTCCGCAGCGTAAAGACGATCCCGGCCCGCTGTTTCCGTGGCGTGAACTGGCGGCGCAGGGTATTGGCGCCTGGCCGGATGCTCAGCGCGTCGCGTTTTATCTTGGCGGACGCGCACCCCATACGCCGGTGGACACCGCATCGTTACTTGATTTGCTGTCGCGCTACGGCTACGAGGTGAAACCGGACTTGACGCCGCGTGAACAGCAGCGGGTGATTATGGCGTTCCAGATGCACTTCCGCCCGGCGTTGTGGAACGGCGTGGCGGATGCCGAAACGCAGGCCATTGCCGAAGCGCTACTGGAGAAATACGGGCAAGGTTAACGCGGCAGCTTACCGTGGTCGCGCAGCCAGGCCGCGGTACGCTCAATCCCTTCATCCAGCGTCACGACAGGCTGATAACCCAGCTCTTCCTGGGCGCGGGTGGTGTCCAGCGTAAAGTCAAAATTGAGCTTTGAGACACCGTAGTGTGTGAGCTTGGGTTCTTTCGCCGATTTATTCCCCAGACGCTCCATGCTGCGGGCAATCATGTCCAGCATTGGATAAGGCACGGAGCGGATGCGGCAATCAATATTCAGTTCGTCAATCAGCTTCTGCACGATGCTGCGCAGCGTGCGATGCTCACCGTTGGTAATGTTATACACACGACCTGATGGCAGATTGTCACAGGCTTCCTGACTTGCCAGCCACATCGCGTGAATCGCATTTTCATAGTAGGTCATATCCACCAGTGCGCTGCCGCCGTGTGGGAGCAGGACGCTGCCATAGTGATGCATCATGTGCGCCAGGCGGGGGATAAAAACTTTATCATGCGGGCCAAACAGGCTCTGCGGACGCAGTACCGTAAAGCGAGTTTGCGGATTGGCCTGGGCTAACAGCGCAATCACGTCTTCGCCGGCTGCTTTACTGCGGGCGAATTCGTTGGCGAAGCGGTGTGGGCGAAAGTCCTCTTTGATATCGCGATGGTGGTGATAATCAAAATAGAGCGACGGGGAGGAGATATGAATAAAGTTACGCACGCCCCAGGCAACCGACCACTCGCCCAGACGGCGGGTGGCGCGGACGTTAGCCAGATCAAAGGCTTCCTGTGTTCCCCACGGCGAGGTAAAACTGGAACAGTGCCACAGCGTGTCGATGCCTGCGAGCATCACTTTTGCTTGCGAAGAGACCAGCTCGGTCAAATCCGCATGCACAAATTCTGCGCCCATTTTCTCCAGCAACTTACCCATCGCTTCGTTGCGACCGGTAGCTCTGACGCTGATGCCTTTCTTGCGTAAAAACTCAACCGCGTTTCGGCCTAAGCCGCTGGTGGCTCCGGTAACCAGTACCTTCATATCAATCCGCTGTGTTTAATAGAACTTCGTGCGCATTCTTCCGTGAATTACGCCTGTATGCAATGGGAAACATGAAAGAATACAGCATCTTTTTGTCTTTAGTCTGTGATTTGTTCTGCAAGTTTGGCGATACGCTTTGCCATACCCCTGAAAATAAACAGGTGAGCCGGGATCATCAGCAGCCAGTAGAACAGACCGGGCATACCGTGCGGGTGCCACCAGGCCCGGACGTCAATGCGACGGCGATCGCCTTTATCTTCCAGGGTAAAACTCAGACGACCGAGTCCTGGCGCCTTCATACCAAATAACAGTGTTAGCTGCTTTTCCGGTTCGACGATAATGACCTTCCAGCTATCCACGGTATCGCCGACCTGTAAAAGCGGACGCTCCGGCCGACCTTTTGCCAGTTTATGCCCCACCAGCAGATCCATGGCTGCGCGCGTCTTCCACAGAATATTGCCAAAGAAATAACCCTCTTTGCCGCCGAGGCGATTCACCACCTGCCACAAAGCCTTCAGGCTGGCGGGGGTCTCGACGCTAAAACCGGCCTGTTTGGCGAAATAGCCGTATTCCGGTCGCCAGCGGGCAAAGGCCTGCGCGTCGTATCCCCACTCGCTGGAGTCGACCAGTTTCTCTTCTTCCTTCAGCGTGCTGCGTACCGCATCGTCAAAGGCGATGAGCTTTTGGGGGATCAATGCCCTCAGTTCGGTGTCATCGGCCAGCAGATCGTGTTTCAGGCCCTGTATCAGCGCCTGGGCGGTCGTCGGTGGAACCGAGGTGATCACATTTAAAAACCACACTGAAATCCAGCGGGTCGGGAAAGGGATGGGGATAAGCAGGCGATGCTTGCCGCTGACCGCCATAAAATGTTCGAACTGCTCTTGATAGCTTAATACCTGCGGCCCCGCCGCCTCGAGTACGCGGTGGCCGTTTGCCGGGTGCGCCAGCAGCGCAACTAAATAGTACAGCAAGTTCTCCAGCGCAATCGGTGTGGTACGCGATCGTACCCAGCGCGGTGGGGTGAGTACCGGCAGGTTGTAGACCATATCACGCATCACCTCAAAGGCCGCAGAGCCCGCGCCGACGATAATACCCGCCCGTAACTCCGTAACCGGGACGCCGGATTCGCGCAACGTGTCAGCCGTTATCTGCCGTGCGCGCAGGTGATCGGACTGTTCATGCTTGGGGGCCTGTAAGGAGCTCAGGAAAATCAGCTGGTTGACTGGCGTATGACGCAGGGCGTCGCGGACATTCTGCGCCACCTGACGCTCGTGGGCGATAAAATCACCGCCTTCACCCATCCCGTGCACCAGGTAATAGACCGTATCAACGCCGGCTAGCAGCGGCGTCAGGGTATCTGGTTCGTTTAAATCAACTTTATGACAACTGACGCCGGGCAGTTGCTGTTTGTCCAGTCGCTCGATGCGACGTGCCGCCGCCAGCACCTGATGCCCTTGCTGGCTGAGCGCTTTTACCAGATGTTGACCAATGTAACCACTGGCGCCAAGTACCAAAATCCGTTGCGGCACGCCGGTCTCCTTAGCGGTTTAAAAAAGCACGCCAGTGAGCGGCGACTTCAGCAAGTTGTTCACGCGAAACGTCCAGATGCATCACCAGACGCACAATCGACGAGGCGTTAATCAGCACGTCTTTAGATTTCATGTACTCGCCCAGCGCAGCAGCGTGTTCTTCACCCACGCGGACAAACAGCATATTGGTGTCGTGACGCATAACGTCGGCACCCGCTTCACGCAATTGTTCTGCCATCCAGGTAGCGTTGTCGTGATCAATTTGCAAGCGCGCCACGTTATTTTTGAGCGCATACAGCCCGGCAGCCGCCAGAATACCGGCCTGGCGCATACCGCCGCCGGTCATCTTGCGCCAGCGAATCGCACGTTTGATGTAATCATGGCTGCCGACCAGCAGTGACCCGACCGGCGTCCCCAGCCCTTTGGAGAGGCAAATGGTGAACGAGTCACAATATTGGGTGACGTCCTTAAGCTCACAACCGTAGGCGACGATGGCGTTAAAAATACGCGCGCCGTCAACGTGCAGCGCCAGATTTCGTTCGCGGGTGAATTCCCAGGCCTCCTTCAAATACTCACGCGGCAGCACTTTGCCGTTATGGGTGTTTTCCAGACTGAGCAGGCGGGTACGGGCAAAGTGAATATCGTCGGCTTTGATTTTAGCGGCAACTTTGTCCAGCGGCAGCGTGCCATCCGGCGCGGCGTCGATAGGCTGCGGCTGAATGCTGCCGAGTACCGCGGCACCACCGGCTTCGTATAAATAGTTATGCGCGCCCTGGCCTGCGATGTACTCCTCGCCGCGCTGACAGTGGCTGAGCAGCGCCACCAGATTTGCCTGGGTGCCGGTCGGTAAGAAAATAGCCGCTTCTTTACCAGAAAGTTCAGCGGCATACTGCTGAAGGGCATTGACGGTAGGGTCGTCGCCGTAGACGTCGTCCCCGACCGGGGCCGCCATCATCTCTTCCAGCATGGCGCGACTCGGGCGGGTGACAGTATCACTACGTAGGTCGATCACGGGCATTCCTTTTTAAGTGAGGTAATGCCCACTGTTTTACCTTAGCCAGTTGGTTTTCGCCAGTTCGATCACTTCATCACCGCGTCCGCTGATGATAGCGCGCAGCATATACAGGCTGAAACCCTTCGCTTGTTCGAGTTTGATTTGCGGCGGTATGGCGAGCTCTTCTTTCGCGACCACCACGTCGACCAGCACCGGGCCATCAATCGACAGCGCTCTTTGCAGCGCCTCATCGACGTCCGACGATTTTTCCACGCGGATACCGGTGATCCCGCAGGCTTCGGCAATGCGGGCAAAGTTGGTGTCGTGCAGTTCCGTTCCGTCGGTCAGATACCCACCGGCCTTCATCTCCATTGCGACAAAGCCCAGCACGCTGTTATTGAACACGATGATTTTCACCGGCAGCTTCATCTGCACCACCGAAAGAAAATCGCCCATCAGCATGCTGAAGCCGCCGTCGCCGCACATGGCGACCACCTGGCGTCCGGGTTCCGTTGCCTGTGCACCCAGCGCCTGCGGCATGGCGTTCGCCATCGACCCGTGATTAAACGACCCGAGCAGGCGGCGCTTGCCGTTCATTTTCAGATAGCGCGCGGCCCACACCGTGGGGGTGCCGACATCGCAGGTAAAGATGGCGTCATCAGCGGCGAAGTGGCTGATTTGCTGCGCCAGATACTGCGGGTGAATGGCTTTTTCGCTGGGTTTGGCTAAATCATCCAGTCCTTTGCGCGCATCGCGATAATCACTCAGGGCCTTATCGAGGAATTTACGGTCGGTTTTTTCTTCTACGAGCGGCAGCAGGGCGCGCAGCGTGGCTTTGATATCTCCAACGAGCGCCATATCCACCTTACTGTGCGCACCAATGCTTGCCGGATTGATATCAATCTGAATAATTTTGGCGTCGGTGGGGTAGAAGGGACGGTAGGGGAACTGGGTGCCCAGTAAAAGCAGCGTGTCGGCATTCATCATGGTATGAAAACCGGATGAAAAACCGATCAGTCCGGTCATACCCACATCGTAGGGGTTGTCATATTCGACGTGCTCTTTGCCGCGCAGGGCGTGGACAATCGGCGCTTTGATTTTTGCGGCAAACTCCACCAGCTCTTTGTGCGCACCCGCGCAACCACTGCCGCACATCAGCGCAATGTTGCTGGAATAGCGCAGCAGTTGCGCCAGTTTTCTCATCTCTTCTTCCGCCGGGGTGACCACCGGTAACGGCGCATGATACCAGTGCGTGCTGGCACTTTCCGGCGCGGCTTTGAGCGCAACATCGCCCGGGAGCACGACGACTGACACACCGCGGTTTAACACTGCTTTGCGCATGGCAATCGCCAGCACCTGTGGGATCTGTTCAGGGCTGGAAACCAGCTCGCAATAGTGGCTACATTCGCGGAACAACTCTTGCGGGTGGGTCTCCTGAAAATAGCCGCTGCCAATTTCACTGGAGGGGATATGTGCGGCAATCGCCAGCACCGGGACATGGTTGCGGTGGCAATCAAACAGGCCGTTAATCAGGTGCAAGTTTCCCGGTCCACATGAACCGGCACACACCGCCAGTGCACCGGTCAGTTGCGCTTCCGCGCCTGCGGCAAAGGCGGCAACTTCTTCATGCCGGGTTGGCATCCAGTCGATCGTTCCCATGCGATTGAGACTGTCACTAAGACCATTCAGTGAATCACCCGTTACGCCCCAAATACGTTTCACACCAGCCTGTTCAAGCGTTTTAGCAATAAAAGCGGCAACCGTTTGTTTCATGGTTTTCCATCTCCTTTAATGTGATACCGGTTACAAGTTTAGATGAAGATAATAGTTATGCTTCTCATTACCCCTTATTTTCGGCAGCTTACATTGGACGAAGATAACGCGTAGCTTGACTGTGGACATGGTAAACAAGGAACGAATTCAAATGGTTACGAACTTATTAAATGCAGTAAATCGCATGCTGACGCATGAGGACTTTGGCAAGTTTTTGTTACGCCTGGCGGTGGGGGGGCTGATGCTGTTCCACGGTCTGCATAAACTGTTTGCCGGAATTGATGGCATTAGCGGCATGCTGATAGCGAAAGGTTTTCCGGGTTTCATTGCCTACGGCGTTTTGCTTGGCGAGGTGCTGGCACCGTGCCTGATTATTCTCGGCATTCTGACGCGTCCGGCTGCATTAGGGTTGGCATTCACTATGGTTGTCGCGTGGCTGATGGTTGGAATGGGTGAAACCTGGTCGCTGGATAAAACCGGCGCATGGGCTATTGAAAGCCTGGTGTATTTCTTTATTGGCGCACTGGCGGTGGCATTTTTGGGTGCCGGAAAATACGCATTGGGCGGTCAGTCGGCCTGGCGCTAGTTTGCCATCGGACGACAAATGCGGAGGCGACAACGTAGTTACATTGCTGCTCGCCTCCTGATTCTATCAGGTCGTTAGTCTTCCTCGTTACGGTCCCAGCGTTTTCGCCGACGTCCCACCGTGCCTTGTGTCAGGGCGTTTGCCATCGCTGCGCCGATTTCTGCGCTGACGACCAGACCCTGAATAAAAGGGCGGTCGTGCATTAGCCATGGCAGCCCGCCAAAGGCGATGCGACCACAGGCATCCTTTGGCGCACGCAGCGTATAATTTTCGCTGATATCCGGGATCTCATCACCACAGGCGAGGAGTTGATGGCGCAACGTGGGGAACGGGATATCTTTGCTCTTCAACGCTTTTTGCCCTCGGGCATCAATAAACACATCAAATTCGCTACGCTGATTGTTGTGGTAAATAACCGTCATACCTTGCTCATTTTGGCGTTGATAATCTGAGCCCAGCGCGAGGATTTCAATTAACCCGGCCTCATGCAGCGCCAACAGGCGGCGAATAGATTCCGAAGGGATCGCCGCATAGTTATCGATAAACACGCGTGCCAGACCGTGCTTGAAGCGTTCTCTGTCGCCATCGTCAAGATGAGGCACGACCTGTTCGATGACCTCATGCAGCCGCAGCAGGGTATAGCGCCACGTGACGGTGCGTTGCTCTCGCTTGTTAAGTTCGACTTCCTGCAGGTTGCGTTTCGCCCAGTCAAAAGCATTGTGCTGAATTCGGTCAGCAAAATAGATGTCAGAAAACGTATCGGCCGTCAGCGTCTCAAGCGCTATCTGCTGGCTCCACTGCGGTGCCGCGTCTTGCAGCTGTTTGACGATAAGCGAGAAGAGGCGATCCAGTAATCCGCGTTGGCCCTGTTCAATGACGTGTTCAATCGCCTGACCGGTGGCGATGTTCAGCGGTTCATAAGGGAGAGGGCAGTAAAAATCGGCCTCCGGCAGCACACCGCTGCGTGACATCAGAGTCAACTTCAGGCTTTGGCTACCGGGTTTGCGCGTAAAATGGAGGGTGTTATCAGCATCGGTGGTGAAGGCGCCATGTTGACTGACCACGGCTACTGCCGCATCGATAGCGCTTAACGACGTACCCAGAATGCCCACTCTGCAGGCGTTAATTTGTGCGTCCATCAGGCCGGTCCACGGGCTGGGGAAAAACTCACGCGGTGTGTCGTCTCCCTCAGGCCACAGATGACCGGTGGCGATAACTGCAAAATCCACCTCGACAGGCTGTGGTGCGTGGTTTACCCACAACGTAACACCCTGCGGGTTTGCGCGCAGATCGGTGACTTCGCTGGATTCATGAACACAAACCTCAAAACCGGACTCACGGGCTTTATCGACAATGGCTAAAAAGCGATCGCGAAAATAGTCGCCAAGGATCACGCGGGGTAAAAATTGCCGTTCATGCAACGACGTGCGTTCAATACTAAATTGTGTCAGATAGTCATCGCTTTGGTTTTGTAGCCACGTCAGATAGGTGATGTAAATCGGCGGGATTTCAATGCTGGCAATATTCGCCAGCATATGGTCCGCGTTATTGTCGTTGTTGTAAGGCATGCCCACACCCGCTTCTTCCGCTTGCTCGTAGAGTTGCACGGTCAACGGTTCACCGCGTTCAATCAGGGCATGGAAGGTATAGATTCCAGTGGGGCCGACGCCGACGATGGCCACTTTTTTCATGGGGATCCTTTTTTGAAAAGCTCGACGATGGTCGGGGATATTGATTAGTTTGTGAATGTTAATTGTGGTTGAAAAATTGAGGGGGGAAATGTTTATGCTCACCTTTTTGCGACTACGATCCCCACACAGATTCACCAATTTCTCAGTAACCTGTTAAAAATAAAAGTCTTTACGCCATAGGTTATGTACCTAATCGCGTACCAGCACGCCTGCGCTGAAGTTGAGCGGCAAGGGGTTGCGGGAGGCCGGGTTTGATACTGGAGCTGGCGGTGAAAGCAGTGGGATAAAGGAAGGCGCGGTATCAGGGGGCATCCCCGAGTAGCCCGGACGAGGCGCATAAGTACCGACTCCGGGATGTTCCTGCCGTCACTTTGTTCGGCCGGGCTACCCGAAGATACCTTTGTCAGCAATCTGAACCCAGCGATTGGCTGGATTTTTTAGGCGGCGGTGTTGATGTTGGAAAATGTCGAACTCAAGAAGACCTTTACGAAGAGTACCAATTTTTTCAAAAAATTTAGTGATTGATGGCAGTCTGCTTTGAGCGAATTGCGGAAGTTTACGATCACTTCCGCTGCTGATTGAGACTTTCCAGCTACCTCTATACCTTAATGAGTTAGGAGCAGATTAAGATATATTTTGAAGAATATGCTCTTCACATTGAAGGTCTAAACGCTACCTTCAATGTGATAATCTATTTATTATTGTATCTGCAGATTTGTACGTAAGGCTCCAGTAGATTCATCATATAGCTTAGATATGTAATTGGACATATCATGGTTACTTCGCACTTTTTTATTGAATTTTTTCAAATACTTATCAACTGTGGTACTAAGTAATCCTGAATCATCTGTTACGTGAGTTATCCCTAAATTAATCAAAACACCTAATTTATTATTTTCTACTAAACAATCAAATGCGGATTCATCTCCGAGCTCATTCAGTGTTGATGCTATGAAGAAACGTGCATAATCAATGTGCTCACCAATTTCCTCATATTGTTCAATTTGAACCGACAAATCTACCAACGCAGATTTGAAAAACTCATATGAATAATTGTTACTTAAACATTTTGTAAAAATGCAGAGAAGAGCTACTGGTGAAAACTCCTTTAGCGGTATATCAGTATTTCCCTTGAGAATATCAACATATAATTTACCTGCATCAATATATGATAAAAGGACTCCTCTTGTTATTTTGCTGTACGGTGTTAGATAAGAAGCCAAATAAAACGAACCATTATAAAACAGCCTTAAAAACCTTATTTTATCATTACTTGGTTTAAGTTCATTGATCTTATCAATAAGGTATTCATTATCTCTTAATAAACCGAAATAGAAGAAATAACTATTCGCCCAATAAATATCATAAATATTATCATTTATATCAATTACGCCACGTTTCCTGAGTCCTTCAGCGTAAAAATACTCCATGAATGACCTGTGCAAAAATGAGAATGTATTAGTTCTGACGTTAACTGTTGTTACTTCACTGCGATAAATTAGTCTTTTGAAAAGTTTATCCTCATCAACATTCAAGTTTCTTTTGGCCAAATATGTTAAAAACATATCCTGCACTTCAGAAATTGATATGCAGTTTAGAGAGTTATCCATCATAAACATTGCAATTTCTACTAATACATTACTTATCACATCATATTCTGTTTGCGATAACAACCCCTTAGATGTATCCCATCGGCCTAAAACTATCTCACTGTATTTTGAGTATAGCTCAGTCATGGTAGATGGTAGTTCTTTAATCTCATCAGAGAGTATTCTTGCCAGAAGGATAGCACTCACCGGAGTCCTAGGAATGAATTTAAATAGTGGAGTTTTTTCTATTCCATTCTTAAGTTTATTTGTGATTTTAATGTCATTGCATATTTTATCTACAAAATCAATTATTTGGCCTGTACTGAGCGGAATTATAGAGTATCTTGTAAACATCTTATCAATAACCTCATAGTCCTGAAGAGAGTCCATAACCCTTGATGCAACTAGCACCCGGATTTTATCATTCCTAGATACTCTCTCTACAATGCCCCTGAAGTTACCCTGTCTTTCCTCAAGCGATTCTTTGACTTCGTCTACAGAATCGATAATTAATAAAACATTCCCCTCATGCTGTATTTTGTACTTGTTCAATACACTTTGTGTTATATTTTCAACATCAAGTTCTTTTTCTAGAAGATCCTTGTATTGACAAAAAATGGGAAGAATGCAGTCTTTTTCGTAAGAATATTCTTCCTTTATTTTTCTAATTAACTGCTTCAACAAGGTACTTTTTCCAGAGCCAACTGGCCCTTCTAGAAAAATAAAACGTTCGGTTCTCACAACGCTATATAACTTCAACGGTTTGTGCCTGCGTTTTTTATGATTTTCCTTGCTAACATATCTATCAATAAGATTATTAATACCTACACTCCCGAAAAAAGAACTTTCAGGAGCATCACTAATAATTTGCAATGTGTCTGTTAAGTATTGCTCATAATTAATAGATTCAAAATCCCAAAACTCTGGGTAATACTTGCTGATTAAAGAGCATGTTTTTTCACCATCTACAAACTTTATATTTGTAGATTTGAACTTTAAGTATATTTTTTCTTGAGCATTGTTTGAGATGGATGAGTTGGTAATAACCCAAATTTCATTCAAATGTATGTTTTTAGATCCAGAATAAATAAATCGCGGAAATAATTGGCACTCCTCTATTTGTCGTTCCACCTCGCTATTTGACTGAGTTATTTTTCCAACCTTACAAATAACTCCAATATAAATTTCCTCATCTAATGCCTCATCTCTTTTAATTATGACAAAATCAGCACCCTTTTCTGTTGGTCCTTGCTTATATTCGACATGTGTAACCGTCGGCAAACGTGGTAGGAGCACTCTTAGCACTGGATGAAAATCATCAACTTCTCGATGCAATGATTCTATTTTTTTTAAGTATTCTGGTTTCATTTGCTTACCTTAAAAGTATTCAACAAAAATCAATTTATTACTTACTCTCAGTTTTCATGTCAGCAACAAATGCAAATAGTACACCAACTTCTGCTTCTGGCACATAGCAGACAATCATCTCAACATACACAACCTGCAAACCAACATACGTGCCTCACAAGCAAAAAAAAGGCCGCCCAGCATAACCAGGCAGCCTTTTAATCTCAGATGCTCAACAACTACGCCAGCACTAAATCACCCTGCGGGTGGCAGGAGCAGGCCAGTACGTAGCCTTCGGCGATTTCCGCATCGGTTAGCGTCATGGTGCTGGAAACCGTGTAGTTACCATCAACCACTTTGGTTTTGCAGCAGCCGCACACGCCTGCACGGCATGCGGCGACAACCGGCACTTTATTGCTTTCCAGTGCTTCCAGTAGCGTGCTGCCTACCGGCGCATAAAATTCTTTTGCCGGTTGTAGCTTGGTGAACTTCAGACCACTGGTGGCGGCTTCCGCTACCGGCGTGAAGAACTGTTCTTTAAAGAAGCGCGTTACGCCGAGCGCTTTCACTTCTTTTTCGACCAGATCCATGTACGGAGCAGGGCCGCAAGTCATCACGGTACGTGAAGTTAAGTCCGGTACGCTTTTCAGCAGGTCGGTGGTCAGTCGGCCAGAAACAAAGCCATGGGTGGCATTGTTTTCAGCGACCAGCGTCACCGGATACTCGCGCCATTCGTCGGCAAAAATGACATCTTCCGGCGAACGAACGTTAAAGATCACCTGCACATCGGCCTGCGGACGGTACTTCGCCAACCAGCGACGCATCGACATGATAGGCGTCACGCCACAGCCGGCCGCCAGCATCAGGAACTTGTCTTCTGCTTTATCTTCACAGGTAAACTCACCCATGGCATCAGACAGCCAGATATAGTCGCCGCGCTTCACGTCACGGGTTAGCCACTGTGAACCCGCACCGTCGTCAATGCGGCGGACGGTCAGCGTGATGTACTCGCTAACGCCTGGCGTTGAAGAGATGGTGTAGGCACGCAGCGTCTCCGCTGAGTTACGTACGCTGACCAGTGCATACTGCCCGGCACGATAAGGATAATAATCGTGGCACAGCAACGAAATCGTCCATACATCCGGCGTTTCCTGATGGATGTGATGAACCTGCATCCGCCACGGGCACTGATGGGTTGGCATTGTCATGACTTAACTCCTTACGCGCTCAGCAGCTGCTTCATGTCTTCTTCAACGGTGGTCACGGAACGCAGACCGAATTTCTCGTTGAGCACAGCCAGCAGGTCCGGCGTGAAGAAGCCCGGTGCAGTCGGGCCAGTGACGATATTTTTCACGCCCAGAGACAGCAGGGTCAGCAGAATAACAATCGCTTTCTGTTCGAACCAGGAGAGCACCAGAGACAGCGGCAGGTCGTTCACGCCACAGCCCAGTTTCTCAGCCAGGGTCACCGCCAGGATGATGGCAGAGTATGCATCGTTACACTGACCGGCATCAACCAGACGCGGCAGACCTTCGATATCACCGAAATCCAGTTTGTTGAAACGGTATTTACCACAGGCCAGGGTCAGGATCAGGCAGTCGTCCGGTACGCTGGTGGCGAAATCGGTGAAGTAGTTACGTTCGCCGCGTGCGCCATCGCAACCGCCGACCAGGAAGATGTGACGCAGTTTTTCGCGGCTCACCAGGTCGATCAGCGTATCAGCAGCACCCAGCAGCGTCTGACGACCGAAACCTACGGTGATCAGGTGCGGGATTTCGCTGTACGGGAAGCCCGCCATTTGTTGTGCCTGCGCGATAACCGGACCAAAGTTGTCGCCTTCGAGGTGGCTCACACCCGGCCAACCGACGATGCTACGGGTCCAGATGCGATCGTCGTATGCGCCAACGGTTGGATCGATGATGCAGTTAGAGGTCATCACGATTGGGCCAGGGAAGCGGGCGAACTCAACCTGTTGATTCTGCCAGCCGCTGCCGTAGTTACCGATCAGGTGTTTGAATTTACGCAGTTCCGGATAGCCGTGTGCTGGCAGCATTTCACCGTGGGTGTAGACGTTAACGCCGGTGCCTTCGGTCTGCTCCAGCAGATTGTATAAATCTTTCAGGTCGTGACCTGAAATCAGGATGCATTTACCTTCGGTCGCTTTAACGTTGACCTGAGTTGGGGTTGGGTGACCGTATTTGGTGGTTTCACCGGCATCCAGAATGCTCATCACTTTGAAGTTCATCTGGCCGATTTCCATAGAGCACTCCAGCAGAGCGTTCATATCGGAAGGCCAGGTACCCAGCCATGCCATGATTTTGTGGTACTGCGCGTAGATATCGTTGTCGTACTGACCCAGAACGTGCGCATGCTCCATGTAAGCTGCCGCACCTTTCAGGCCGTACAGGCACAGCAGACGCAGGCCGAGAATGTTCTCGCCGATAGTCGCTTTGTCTTTGTTCGGGGTAAATTCAGCCGCCTGGCGCTGCAAGTCGCCCAAATCGTCGCTCACCAGCTGCAGGTCAGCCATTGGGTTTTCAACCGTTGCGTTGGCATCAATGTTCAGACACTGCGCTTTCAGGGCGTCACGCATGGCAATGGCTTCACGGGCATAGCCGACGATACGTGGAGAGTCGAAGTTAACGTTGGTCAGGGTAGAGAAGAATGCGCGCGGGGCAAAGTTATCCACTTCATGATCGATGATACCGTATTCACGCGCTTTAACAGCCCATGCAGACAGACCTTGTAGGGAAGCAATCAGCAGATCCTGCAAATCGGAGGTTTCTGCCGTTTTACCGCACATACCTTGCGCGTAAGAGCAGCCGTTCCCTGCCGGAGTACGGATGGTTTGTTCACATTGCACACAAAACATGGTCACACCTTTTAAAGTTATATTTAATATACATGTTTAAGATTATGCCTGCGCGCGAAGGGATTAAAGGGATTTCTGCTACAACTTGCAGGGAGATTGATTTAGCGCAATTTTGGCGGTAGGTGACTACCGCCAGAGGGGTATTTGTACTGTATCAGGCGGAGAAAAAGGCCATCAACAAAGGCACTAGCAGACTAAGAATAAAGCCGTGAACGATGGCTGCAGGTACCATTTCCAGCCCGCCGCTGCGTTGTAAAACGGGTAGGGTGAAATCCATTGAGGTGGCGCCACACAGTCCTAATGCGGTGGAACGACTGCGGCCGACTAAGCCCGGAATCAGCATAATGGCGATCAGCTCACGAGCCAGATCGTTGAAGAAGGCGGCGCTGCCAATGACGGGACCGAATGACTCGGTCAACAGAATGCCGGACAGGGAATACCAGCCAAAACCCGAGGCCATCGCCAGCGCGGTTTTCAGCGGCAGCCCGAGGATAAGCGCATTAATCACGCCAGCCAGCATTGAACTTGCCACCACGACGACGGCCACAATCATCCCCCTACGATTCAGCACAATCTGTTTTAAGGTCATGCCGCTGTTACGCAGTTGGATACCGACCAGGAACAATAAAAAGATCAGCGTATATTCGCTGGCTTCGGTGGCGTGCTGTAAGAATGAGAACCCGGTGAGTCCCAGCAGAAACCCCAGCACAACAACGCCACAAAGTTGTAGCGACTCCAGCGCCATGGCAATGCGTGATGGCAGCTTTTCCTGCCGATGGTTGTGCCGCCAGGGAAGTGAACGCTCGAGCCACAACAGCGCGGCGATATTACAGAGCAGAATGACCGTCACGCTGACCGCAGAATAATGCAATATCGATAACAGATTGCTGGCGAGATTATCCAGAAACGCCAGACTGATACCCATAAAGAAGAGAATAAGGTAAACGATCCAGCTCAACAGGCGATTGATGAGTTTTAATGCCGCTCTGTGCCTAAGCGGAATAAGATAGCCCACAATAAGTGGAATCAGAATGATTAACAGCCCTGAAAACATGAAAACCCGGTCCTTGCTGAGAAGTAAGACGAAATGCGCCACTATAACCTAAATAATTCAAGTTGCAGGAAGGCGGCAAGGGAGTGAATCCCCGGGAGCGTACATAAGTACGTGACTGGGGGGAAAGAGCGCAGCCAACACATCTGCAACTTGAAGTATGACGGGTATACACACTACTGAAAGCAAAGAGGGGAGTAAAGTTGCAAATAAAAGGAAATAAAGCGGGGAGGAAAAGACCTGACGTAATGCCAGGTCTTTTTCGTTATCGATTAATCACGTTTTTCCAGCAGCGTGCGATAAATAAGGCCACCGAGGATCCCGCCGATAATTGGCATAACCCAGAACAGCCACAGCTGTTGTAACGCCCAACCGCCCTGGAAGAGGGCTACCGCGGTGCTACGCGCCGGGTTTACAGAGGTGTTAGTTACCGGAATACTGATCAGGTGAATCAGCGTCAGTGCCAGACCAATAGCAATCGGCGCAAAACCTGCCGGAGCATGTTTATCCGTGGCGCCATGGATCACTAACAAGAAACCTGCGGTCAGCACAATTTCAATAACAATGGCAGAAAGCATGGAATAACCGCCTGGCGAATGTTCGCCATAGCCGTTTGATGCAAAACCGCTGGCCGTGGCGTCAAAGCCTGCTTTACCGCTGGCGATCAGATACAGCACCGCTGCCGCAACAATCCCGCCGATAACTTGCGCAACAACATAACCAATCACGTCTTTTGCCGGGAAGCGACCGCCCGCCCATAGGCCTAATGTCACGGCCGGGTTAAAATGGCCGCCTGAAATATGTCCCACGGCGTATGCCATGGTTAATACTGTCAGACCGAATGCCAGTGCGACACCGGCAAAACCAATCCCTAACTCCGGGAATGCTGCGGCCAGCACGGCACTTCCGCACCCACCAAACACAAGCCAAAACGTACCGAAGAATTCAGCTGCTAATTTCCTGAACATAACCACCTCAATTAAAAGTTCCGGGTTCGTTTTCCTGGCCCGGTATTTCATCGCTAAAAGGGACGATGATTAAAGAGCGCGTATTCTAGAAAAAAATATCATCCCTTTGCCACTTAAATTAATGAAAAAATTTGATTTAAGGCAATATGATGTGAATCCTTTTTGGTGTTGAGGTGAATACAGCATAGTTCAATTAGCGAAAAGCAAATGGTTGTCCCCTGTAATAATATCTGGCGTGAATTTAAAGAAGAATATTCTTATTTTTTTATTGTTCTGATTTCTGTCTGTGCGATCTCAGGTGTTCTGCACGCCAGCTTGACGCTATACTCCTGATAACTTGAAGGAAAAAGTTAGCATTTCCGGAGGCTATATGATTCTCGAACGCGTTGAGATTGTTGGGTTTCGTGGTATTAATCGGCTGTCGTTGATGCTGGAGCAGAACAACGTGCTGATTGGGGAGAACGCGTGGGGTAAGTCCAGCCTGCTGGATGCGTTGACCTTGCTGCTGTCACCGGAATCGGACTTGTATCATTTTGACCGTGAAGACTTCTGGTTTCCGCCGGGTGATATCCAGGGCCGGGAACATCATCTACATATTATTCTTACTTTTCGTGAATCGCAGCCGGGCCGTCATCGGGTGCGCCGCTATCGTCCGCTGGAAGCCTGCTGGTCTCCCTGTCACGATGACTATCACCGTATTTTCTATCGTCTGGAGGGCGAGTGTGCGGATGACGGTAGCGTCCTGACGCTGCGCAGTTTCCTTGATGGCGAAGGGCGTCCGCTCGCGCTCGACAATATTAACGACCTGGCTTGCCACCTCGTGCGTCTGATGCCGGTGTTGCGACTGCGCGATGCGCGCTTTATGCGGCGTATCCGCAACGGCACGGTGCCGAATATTGCGGAAGTCGAAGTGACCGCCCGCCAGTTGGATTTCCTGGCGCGTGAACTGGCAACCCGGCCACAAAATCTGACGGACGGCCAGATCCGCCAGGGGCTGTCGGCGATGGTACAACTGCTGGAACACTACTTTTCTGAACAAGGTGCGGGCCAGTCTCGCTATCGTCTGATGCGTCGGCGTTCCAATAATGAGCAGCGTAGCTGGCGCTATCTGGATATTATCAACCGGATGATTGATAAGCCTGGCGGGCGTACGCATCGCGTGATCCTGCTGGGGCTGTTTTCAACGCTGCTCCAGGCGAAAGGTACCCTCAGGCTGGACAAAGATGCCCGTCCTTTGCTGTTGGTCGAAGATCCGGAAACGCGTTTGCATCCTATAATGCTGTCGGTGGCCTGGCAGTTGCTGAATCTGTTACCTCTGCAGCGTGTGGCGACTACCAACTCCGGTGAATTGCTGTCGCTTACCCCCGTTGAACATGTGGTGCGCCTGGTGCGTGAATCTTCCCGTGTCGCCGCCTGGCGTCTGGGGCCTGGTGGGCTGAGCGCCGAAGACGGGCGGCGGATTGCCTTTCATATTCGCTTTAATCGCGCATCGTCGCTGTTTGCCCGCTGCTGGCTGCTGGTGGAAGGCGAAACGGAAACCTGGGTGATCAACGAACTGGCCCGTCAGTGCGGTCATCACTTTGATGCCGAAGGGATTAAAGTGATTGAATTTGCCCAGTCCGGGCTTAAGCCGCTGGTGAAATTTGCCCGGCGGATGGGAATAGAGTGGCACGTGTTGGTTGATGGCGATGAGGCCGGGAAAAAATATGCCGCCACCGTACGCAGTCTGCTGAGTAACGACCGCGAAGAAGAACGCGATCACCTGACGATGCTGCCCGCGCTGGATATGGAGCACTTTATGTATCGCCAGGGCTTCTCAGACGTCTTTCACCGGGTGGCACAAATTCCGGAAAACGTGCCGATGAATATGCGTAAAATTATCTCCAAAGCGATTCATCGTTCGTCAAAACCGGATCTGGCGATTGAAGTGGCGATGGAAGCAGGGCGGCGCGGTGTTGATGCCGTTCCCACCCTGCTGCGAAAAATGTTTTCGCGCGTGCTGTGGCTGGCACGCGGACGTGCTGATTAGTGGCGGAACATCAGCGACAGCTGTTCGTGGATAGTGTCCAGTAATTGATAGCGGCGGCGATATTCCGCCCGCTTCTTACTGGCAATCTCCGCCTCGCTTTTTCGTGCCAGCGTGCGCGGAATATGGTAATACCCGCGGCTGTCGCATTCACCGCCAACCGACGCCCAAAACGCATTATAGTCGGAGAGAATAACCTTATTTTTATCATGGTAACGTGGGCTGCGAAAGATATGCTGTTCATTGCTGACAGCCATCACGTTTTCGATATTCAACCGTTCGGCCAAACGGCAAATCGCTTCCATCACAACCCGTTTTGGGAAAATTCCGTGACAGGACTTCGTTGCTTTTTGTATTGCTTCGTGAGGCAACAGGCGGCTTCCTCCTTGCAATCCACCAATAAAAACAGTGGCTTTCTCTTCATGCTCACAAATCGTAAAGGTTATTTCCGCCAACGTTTCACCGACACTATTACGCAAAAGTATTGTGCTTTCACCTTCTTTATCTAGGGTAATTAATGCCGTTAAAACCAGGGTGAATAATTCGCCCTCTTTGCCCTCAATTTGTGCAAGTTGTAACCCTTCAGGGCTTAAATACCCGTTTAATTCTGCAGATGAAAATGAATGGCGGATAAAGTTGTAGTGAAATCGCACAGCATCCAGCTTCATTTTTCGATCGAGGTTTAATGCAAGATACGGACGATGAAGACGGACCGGTAGCCGGGGCTGGAGGGTGAGGAGGCTATCTAACTCCGGCCACTGTGCCAGTTCAGTCATCCATTCACGGGTGAGGTGGGGTATTAGTAAAGAACGCCAGATAAACTTACGGCGAAAACTCCGTTGATCCCAGCATTGTCCGGGACGTAATTGGCCACGACTTAGGTTGTAAAAAAGGTTAAAGCTGGTGACAGGATTGCTGGAATGAAAAGTACTTTCAGTTAGTTGACTCATAATATAAATCCGATGGAAGTCTGAGACGTATTTGTAGTAATTTCAGCACAGCGGATCTTAACCATTCATCAATAACTCTGTTATTCTTGACGCTTTTCAACGGCTATTTATTTATCGTTGACGTTTAACACGCCACTCTGGTGGACGTTTTCGGGGAATTGGGACATTTATGAAGCTCAAGGGAAAAATCAAAAAACGCTATTTTATCTTCGCTGTCATCATTATTGTGGCGGTAATTGCACTTTGGCGAACGCTTAATGCGCCATTGCCGCAATATCAAACATTAATTGTGCGACCCGGCGATCTTCAGCAAAGCGTATTGGCAACCGGGAAGCTGGATGCGCTGCGCAAAGTTGACGTCGGGGCGCAGGTGAGCGGGCAGTTAAAAACGCTGTCCGTGGCGATTGGCGATAAAGTCAAAAAAGATCAGCTGCTTGGCGTTATTGATCCTGAGCAGGCGCAAAACCAGATCAAAGAAGTCGAAGCCACGCTGATGGAACTACGTGCCCAACGTATGCAAGCTGAGGCCGAGTGGAAACTGGCGCGGGTGACGCTTTCTCGCCAGCAACAGCTTGCTAAAACGCAGGCGGTTTCGCAGCAGGATCTCGATACAGCAGCCACGCAGATGGCGGTCAAACAGGCGCAAATTGGCACCATTGATGCACAAATTAAGCGTAATCAGGCTTCTCTTGATACGGCAAAAACGAACCTCGACTACACCCGTATTGTGGCGCCAATGGCTGGCGAAGTGACGCAAATTACCACCCTGCAGGGGCAAACCGTGATCGCCGCCCAGCAGGCACCTAACATTCTTACGCTGGCTGACATGAGCACCATGCTGGTTAAAGCCCAGGTTTCCGAGGCAGATGTCATTCACCTGCATCCAGGACAAAAAGCCTGGTTTACCGTGCTGGGCGATCCGCAGACGCGCTACGAAGGTACGCTCAAAGATGTGCTGCCGACGCCTGAGAAAGTGAACGACGCGATTTTCTACTATGCCCGCTTCGAAGTACCCAACCCGAAAGGGATCCTGCGCCTGGATATGACCGCGCAGGTACATATCCAACTGACGGACGTCAAAAACGTCCTGACCATCCCGCTGGCGGCGCTGGGCGAGCCTGTTGGCGACAACCGCTATAACGTCAGGCTGCTGCGCAACGGCGAATCCCGCGAGCGCGAAGTTTCTATCGGTGCCCGTAACGATACCGATGTGGAAATCGTCAAGGGGCTGGAAGAGGGTGATGAAGTCATCATCAGCGAGGCGAAACCCGGAGCGGCACAATGACGGCGTTGCTTGAGCTGAGCCATATCCGCCGCAGCTACCCGTCAGGCGAAGGGCAGGTAGAGGTGCTAAAGGACGTCTCTTTGAGCATCCAGGCGGGTGAAATGGTGGCGATTGTCGGGGCGTCTGGTTCGGGGAAATCGACGCTGATGAATATCCTCGGCTGTCTGGATAAGCCTTCCAGCGGCACGTATCGGGTAGCGGGGCGTGACGTCTCCACGCTCGATAGTGATGCGTTAGCGCAACTGCGGCGCGAGCATTTCGGTTTTATTTTTCAGCGCTATCATTTGCTCTCGCATTTAACGGCGGCGCAAAACGTGGAGGTGCCAGCGGTCTACGCCGGAACCGAACGCAAGCAGCGTCTGGCGCGGGCACACGCGTTACTGCAGCGCCTGGGATTGGGCGATCGTGTGGATTATCAACCTTCCCAGCTTTCCGGTGGCCAGCAGCAGCGCGTCAGTATTGCGCGTGCGCTGATGAACGGCGGACAGGTCATTCTCGCTGACGAACCTACCGGTGCGCTGGACAGCCATTCCGGCGAAGAGGTGATGGCCATTCTGCATCAGCTGCGCGATCGCGGGCATACGGTGATTATTGTCACCCACGACCCGCAGGTTGCGGCGCAGGCTGAACGGGTGATTGAAATTCGTGACGGTGAAATTGTGCGCAATCCACCGTCGCACAAAACAGCCAGCGGACACGGCATAACCGAACCTACGGTAACGACGGCATCCGGCTGGAGTCAGTTTGTCAGTGGTTTTCGCGAGGCGCTGACCATGGCCTGGCTGGCCATGGCTGCCAACAAGATGCGTACGTTGCTCACTATGCTGGGCATCATTATTGGTATCGCGTCGGTGGTGTCGATTGTGGTGGTCGGCGATGCAGCAAAACAGCTGGTACTGGCCGATATTCGCGCTATCGGCACAAATACTATTGATATCTATCCCGGCAAAGATTTTGGTGACGATGACCCGCAATATCAGCAAGCGCTGAAGTATGACGACCTGACGGCGATTCAGAAGCAACCGTGGGTCAGTTCCGTGACGCCTGCCGTGTCGAAGAACCTACGGCTGCGTTATGGCAACATCGACGTGGCAGCCAGCGCTAATGGCGTGAGCGGCGATTACTTCAATGTCTATGGTATGACGTTCAGCGAGGGAAACACCTTTAACGCCGAGCAGTTAAATGGTCGGGCGCAGGTGGTGGTGCTGGACAGTAACACCCGACGCCAGTTGTTCCCGAATAAAGCGAAGGTGGTGGGTGAGGTCGTGCTGGTCGGCAATATGCCGGCCACCGTCATTGGTGTGGCGGAAGAGAAGCAGTCGATGTTTGGCAGCAGCAAAATTCTGCGGGTCTGGCTGCCTTACAGCACCATGTCCGGGCGCATTATGGGGCAATCGTGGCTGAACTCTATTACCGTTCGCGTGAAGGAAGGTTTTGACAGCACTCAGGCGGAGCAACAGATTACCCGACTGTTGTCGTTGCGGCATGGTAAAAAAGATTTCTTCACCTGGAATATGGATGGCGTTCTGAAAACAGCTGAAAAAACCACGCGCACCTTACAGCTGTTCCTGACGCTGGTGGCGGTCATTTCGCTGGTGGTGGGCGGGATCGGCGTGATGAATATTATGCTGGTTTCCGTCACCGAACGAACGCGCGAGATTGGCATTCGTATGGCGGTTGGCGCGCGCGCCAGTGATGTACTGCAGCAGTTTTTGATTGAAGCGGTGCTGGTGTGTCTCGTTGGTGGGGCGCTCGGTATCAGTTTATCGATGCTGATTGCTTTCACGCTACAGCTTTTCCTGCCCGGTTGGGAAATCGGATTCTCACCTTTCGCCCTTTTGACGGCTTTCTTGTGTTCAACGGCGACCGGGATTTTGTTCGGCTGGCTCCCGGCGCGCAACGCGGCAAGGCTGGACCCGGTGGATGCCCTGGCGCGGGAATAACGTGTTGTATTGAAAAAGAAATAAAAATGCCAGCTCTGGGGGCTGGCATTTTGTCTGCAGGATGTACACAATGAGACAGAAGAGCTATGCGACAGCTTCTGCTTCAAGTACGGGCACAATAAGACTGGCGTGATTGCCTTTTGGACCCTGGTGGACATCAAACTGGACAGATTGTCCGGCTTTTAGCGTTCTGTAACCATCCATCTGAATGGTGGAGTAATGAGCGAAGATATCTTCGCCGCCGCCTTCAGGGCAGATGAAACCGAACCCTTTGGCATTGTTGAACCACTTAACAGTACCCGTTTCCATACTTCGACATCCTTCGTAAATCTTATATAAGTAAGATGGAATGAACCGGTGGCGGAGTGGGGGCTGTTCAAAACCTCGCCAACTCTCGAGACTACAATTTAGAGAAATCAGGCGGGGCGTCAAGCGCCAGACGGGCGGAATCGGGTAAAAATGCATCAAAATTTGAAGCAGTTAACGCTATTGTCGGATATGTGACAGATGTCGCGGATGACACTGATAGATGATAGTTATCTAATAATTGAGGTAGATTGATTGTGCGCATAGGCTCTTGTCAGCGGCAAGTTATTCTGCCGGTAACCGTAACTGAAGATGACGACTGACAATGGGTAAGACGAACGACTGGCTGGATTTCGATCTGCTGGCGGAAGATAAATTGCGCGACGCGCTAAAACCGCCATCTATGTATAAAGTGATATTAGTCAATGATGATTACACTCCGATGGAGTTTGTTATTGACGTGTTACAAAAATTCTTTTCTTATGATGTAGAACGTGCAACGCAACTGATGCTTGCTGTTCACTATCAAGGTAAGGCTATTTGCGGCGTATTTACCGCCGAAGTGGCTGAGACCAAAGTGGCGATGGTGAACAAATATGCGAGGGAGAACGAGCATCCGTTGCTATGTACGCTGGAAAAAGCCTGAATCAGGCATAAACATTGGGGGAGGTGCCTATGCTCAATCAAGAACTGGAACTCAGTTTAAACATGGCTTTCGCCAGAGCGCGCGAGCACCGACATGAGTTTATGACCGTCGAGCACTTGTTACTGGCGTTGCTCAGTAACCCATCGGCCCGCGAAGCGCTGGAAGCGTGTTCTGTGGACCTGGTGGCGCTCCGTCAGGAACTCGAAGCCTTCATTGAACAAACCACTCCCGTATTGCCTGAGAGCGAAGAAGAGCGTGACACGCAGCCGACGTTGAGTTTTCAGCGTGTGCTGCAACGCGCGGTCTTCCATGTTCAGTCCTCGGGGCGTAATGAAGTGACGGGCGCCAATGTACTGGTTGCCATCTTCAGCGAGCAGGAATCTCAGGCGGCCTATCTGCTGCGCAAGCATGAAGTTAGCCGACTGGACGTGGTGAATTTTATTTCTCATGGCACGCGCAAAGACGAACCGAGTCAGTCTGCTGACTCCGGTAATCAGCCAAATAACGAAGAGCAAGCTGGCGGGGAGGATCGTATGGAGAACTTCACCACTAACCTTAACCAGCTCGCTCGCGTGGGTGGGATTGACCCGCTCATTGGCCGCGAAAAAGAGCTGGAGCGGGCTATTCAGGTACTGTGCCGTCGTCGTAAAAACAACCCGCTGCTGGTCGGTGAGTCTGGCGTCGGTAAAACCGCGATTGCCGAAGGTCTGGCCTGGCGTATTGTCCAGGGCGATGTGCCGGAAGTGATGGCCGACTGCACGCTTTACTCTCTGGATATTGGTTCGCTGCTGGCGGGCACCAAATACCGCGGGGATTTCGAAAAACGCTTTAAAGCGCTGCTGAAACAGCTGGAACAGGATACCAACAGCATCCTGTTTATCGATGAGATCCATACCATTATCGGTGCGGGTGCGGCATCGGGCGGCCAGGTGGATGCGGCAAACCTGATCAAACCGCTGCTCTCCAGCGGTAAGATCCGCGTGATTGGCTCAACCACTTACCAGGAGTTCAGTAACATTTTCGAGAAAGACCGTGCGTTAGCGCGCCGCTTCCAGAAAATTGATATTACGGAACCGTCGGTGGAAGAGACCGTGCAGATCATCAACGGGCTGAAACCGAAATACGAAGCGCACCATGACGTTCGCTACACCGCCAAAGCGGTACGTGCGGCGGTGGAACTGGCGGTGAAATACATCAACGATCGTCACCTGCCGGATAAAGCGATTGACGTGATCGATGAAGCGGGCGCGCGTGCGCGTCTGATGCCGATCAGTAAGCGTAAGAAAACCGTCAACGTGGCGGATATCGAGTCCGTGGTAGCCCGCATAGCGCGGATCCCGGAGAAGAGCGTGTCGCAAAGCGATCGCGATACGCTGAAGAATCTGGGCAACCGTCTGAAAATGCTGGTATTCGGACAGGATAAAGCCATTGAGGCGCTGACCGAAGCCATCAAGATGAGCCGTGCTGGCCTGGGCCACGAGCACAAACCTGTGGGATCGTTCCTGTTTGCCGGTCCGACCGGTGTCGGGAAAACCGAAGTGACGGTGCAGTTGTCTAAAGCGCTGGGCATTGAACTGCTGCGTTTTGATATGTCTGAGTATATGGAACGCCATACCGTCAGCCGTCTGATTGGTGCGCCTCCGGGGTATGTCGGTTATGACCAGGGCGGTTTGCTGACCGATGCGGTCATTAAGCATCCGCACGCGGTGCTGCTGCTGGATGAAATTGAGAAAGCGCACCCGGATGTCTTCAACCTGCTGCTGCAGGTGATGGACAACGGTACGCTGACCGACAATAACGGGCGCAAAGCGGATTTCCGCAACGTGGTGCTGGTGATGACCACCAACGCCGGGGTGCGTGAAACCGAACGTAAATCGATTGGCCTTATTCATCAGGACAACAGCACTGATGCGATGGGGGAAATCAAAAAAGTATTTACGCCGGAATTCCGTAACCGTCTCGACAACATTATCTGGTTCGATCACCTCTCTACCGAGGTAATCCATCAGGTGGTCGATAAATTTATTGTTGAGCTTCAGGTGCAGCTGGATCAGAAAGGCGTCTCTCTGGAAGTGAGTCAGGAAGCACGTGACTGGCTGGCAGAGAAAGGCTATGACCGTGCAATGGGCGCACGTCCGATGACGCGTGTAGTCCAGGATAACCTGAAGAAACCGCTGGCCAACGAACTGTTGTTCGGCTCGCTTGTCGATGGCGGTCAGGTGACCGTAGCGCTGGATAAAGAGAAAAATGAGCTGACCTATGGCTTCCAGAGTGCACAAAAGCACAAGCCAGAAGCCGCACATTAATCTTCTATCGCATCACAGACCGGGCGTAATGCCCGGTTTTTTTTCGCCTGGTTTTCGGAAAGGTAAATTACAGGCAAAAAATAAGCCTGCGTAAGGGAGATTACGCAGGCTAAGGAGGTGGTTCCTGGTACAGCTAGCATTTATGGGTTATGTTTTTCAGCGAAACGGATAATACCCTTATTGAACGAAACGGTATGTGATCGATTTCTAAGAATCTTCCGAACGCTGAAAAATAACCGTAACTAACTACTTTTCATGCGGGTTGCGCGTGGACTCACCGGCAAAATTACGCATTAACAATGCATAATTCAGATCGATATCTTCCGGGACCGGCAGCCAGACGGTGTAACCGTCGCCCGGCGCAACAGGCATCGCTTCGCCTTTGGCATTTTCCATCTGCTCGAGCGTGAAATTGACGTTGCCCTGCGGGGTCATCAACTCCAGGCTGTCACCGACGGTGAATTTATTTTTCACGATAACCGCAGCCAGTTCGCCTTTACGCTCACCGGTGAATTCACCGACAAACTGCTGGCGTTCGGAAACGGAGAAACCATATTCGTAGTTCTGATAGTCGTCATGCGTATGGCGACGCAGGAAACCTTCGGTATAACCGCGATGCGCCAGGCCTTCCAGCGTTTCCAGCAGCTGCGGGTCGAACGGTTTACCGGCGGCGGCATCGTCAATTGCTTTACGATACACCTGCGCGGTACGTGCGCAGTAGTAATAAGACTTGGTGCGACCTTCGATTTTCAGCGAGTGCACACCCATTTGGGTCAGGCGCTCAACGTGGGCAATGGCGCGTAAATCTTTGGAGTTCATGATGTAGGTGCCGTGTTCGTCTTCGAACGCGGTCATGTACTCGCCCGGACGCTGGGCTTCTTCGAGCATAAACACTTTATCCGTTGGCGCGCCAATACCCAGCGTCGGCTCAACGTTTTGTACCGGGATAGGCTCGTACTTGTGCACGATGTTACCCACCACATCTTCTTTGCCTTCCTGCACGTTGTATTCCCAGCGGCAGGCATTGGTGCAGGTTCCCTGGTTTGGGTCACGCTTGTTGATGTAACCGGAGAGCAGGCAGCGGCCGGAGTAGGCCATGCACAATGCGCCGTGAACGAAGATTTCAAGCTCCATATCCGGCACCTGGGTGCGGATCTCTTCGATTTCTTCCAGTGACAGTTCACGGGACAGGATCACGCGGGTCAGCCCCATCTGTTTCCAGAATTTTACCGTCGCCCAGTTTACGGCGTTCGCCTGTACTGACAGGTGAATATCCATGTCCGGGAAGTTTTCGCGCACCAACATAATCAGACCTGGATCGGACATGATTAATGCATCCGGCCCCATTTCCACCACCGGCTTCAGGTCACGAATGAAGGTTTTCAACTTGGCGTTGTGTGGCGCAATGTTGACCACTACATAGAATTTTTTACCCAGTTCATGGGCTTCATTGATGCCGAGCTGTAAGTTTTCGTGGTTGAATTCGTTGTTGCGTACGCGCAGGGAGTAACGTGGTTGGCCCGCGTAGACGGCATCTGCGCCATAGGCAAAAGCGTAACGCATGTTCTTCAGCGTTCCCGCCGGGGAAAGGAGTTCCGGTTTAAACATAATTTTCTCGTTCTGATGACAGGTCAGACTCGCCTCACTCGGTGAGGCGGTTAGGGGAGTGCCCCCATATTAAGGGCGGGCATTGTAGCGCTGCGCGAGGAGACAGTAAACCTTGCGGGTTCAATCAACCCGCAGATAGTGCCCGTCGGCGCGCACGTTCATACCGAAGCCGCAGTTTTGCGGATCGTCGGTACTGGCGTCGATGCCTTCAGGTGTGACCGTTAGCGAGATATCGCAGTGGATGTAGTCACTCTCTCTGAGTGCAATCACGCCTTTATTGTTTTTCAGCGTGACCAGTTCTGAGAATTCGCCGATGTTTGGTCCGTAATAGAGGGCCATCATGCCGAAATAATACCCTTGGAAATCAACCTGAAAGTCTGATTTTTTCTCTGTAGGTTTAACAATCAGCGTTTCCCAGGTTGCCAGACCGGCGTAGTTCCAGTATTCCCCGGCAGGGGAGTCGTTTTTCGGCAATGCGGCTAACTTCTCTTTGATAAGCCCCAGGTTGTAGATTGATTTGGTATCGTTGGGATTAATGGTCAGCCAGGCTTGCGCTTTGCGCCATTCACCCTGACGCATCCAGGTTAGCGCCACGTTGTTATAGGCCGTCGCCACGGTTTTATGATCGAGCTGACAACCTTCACTCCAGGTCACCTGTTTTTCAAAGGCTTCACGCGCTTTGGCATAGTTCCTGGCTTTATAGAAGTGCTCACCCTGGCTGGCGTAGGTAGGGACTTTCGCGCAGTCGGCTTGCAACTGCTGCTCGGTGATTTCTGCTCTGGCTGCAAAACAAACCATTAGCAGGGGGTAAAGAAGTAATTTGGCGTTGAGTATGCGTTCATCCTGAACCATGGACAGTCCTTTTGACTACGATGTAGGTGTAAATTCCCTACACTGTAGCCTATAACTGCGAAGCGTGAGATTTTTTTAATTACGCTATCCGACAGGCATCCGCTTCCCAACGATACCCGACGCCGTACACTGCGCGGATAAACGACTGTTCGGTGTCCAGCGACTCCAGCTTGCGCCGCAGGTTCTTGATATGGCTGTCGATGGTGCGATCGGTCACGACCCGGTAGTCATCATAGAGATGGTTAAGCAACTGCTCGCGGGAGAAGACTTTTCCTGGTTCATGCGACAACGTTTTCAGTAAGCGGAACTCCGCCGGGGTTAAGTCGAGCATCTTCCCGCGCCATGACGCCTGAAAACGGCCTTCATCAACGATCAGCGGGCTGGCAGCATCAAGTTGCTGCAGTTCGCGCTGGGGTTTACAGCGGCGCAGGATCGTCTTTACGCGGGCGACAACTTCACGCGGGCTGTAGGGCTTACAGATGTAGTCATCGGCACCGATCTCCAGTCCCAACAGACGGTCAATTTCTTCGATTTTGGCGGTGACCATCATGATCGGCACTTCAGAGAAACGTCGAATTTCCCGACACAGGGTCAGGCCGTCAGTGCCTGGCAGCATCAGATCCAGCAAAATCAGATCGGGTGGCGTCTGGCGCACGTACGGTAAAACCTGGTCACCGTGGTTGATGAGCGTCGGGGCATAGCTCGCGGCACGCAGGTAGTCGATAAGCAATTGTCCCAGCTTGGGTTCATCTTCCACGATCAGAATGCGCGGCGTGTTTTCATCAATGGGTAACTCTGTCATACATCCCTCTGTAAGTCGCGTTCCAGCGGTAGTTCTACTGTAATGCTTACCCCGCCAAAAGGCGAATGGGCGGCGCGGATATGCCCATTGTGCGCCTCAACAATATTGACGCAAATCGCCAGTCCCAGACCGGAGCCTCCGCTGGCGCGGTTACGCGAACCTTCGGTGCGGTAAAATCGCTCAAACAGTTTTTGCAACTGTGCATCGTTTACGCCTGGGGCTGAATCGGCGAAGGTCAGTAAGACCTGGCGCTCGCGCTGTTCGGCGGAAATACGCAGCCCGCCGCCGCTGTCGGTATAACGTAGGCTGTTTTCCAGCAGGTTATTGAACAGTTGCATCAGACGATCCCGGTCGCCAAACACCGTCATGCTGTCCGGCAGCGAGAGTTGTATTGTCAGTCCGCGGCTGGCAAAACGCTCGCGAAACGCACCGCTTGCGACTTCCAGTAACGGGATCAGATCCAGGGAGGTTTTTTGGTAGGCCAGAGCGCCTTCATCTGACATTGAGAGCTGATGGAGATCGTCCACCAGTTTGGTCAGCGTGCCCACTTCGGCCTGTAAAGAGGCCACCGAATCTGGGGTGAACTGGCGAACACCATCCTGAATCGCTTCCAGCTCGCCGCGCAACACCGCCAGCGGCGTGCGCAGTTCGTGAGAAATATCGGCCATAAAATCACGGCGCATCTGCTGGTTCTTTTCCAGCGTACTGGCCAACTGGTTGAAATCCTGCGCCAGTTTGCCCAGTTCATCGGTGCTGGTGGGGGCAACGCGGGTGGTGAAATCCCCTGCGGCCAGCTTGTGCGTGCCGTCCACCAGACGCTTGACGGGGGCCAGCAGACTACGCGCCAGTGTAAACGTAGCCAGCGCCGCCAGGATAGTGGAGAGTGCGACGATCAGCCAACTGGTACGGCGCTGCTGTTTATCGAAATTAATATCTGTATTACGCGTTAAGCGTTCTACGGGCGACGCGATGACGGCACCCACTTCGATCCCGTTAACCGTGATTGGGCGGCGCGTGCCGTCGCCGGGAACCGGACCACGCGGGCCGACCAGCACGCGGGCGTTTTGGTCGATGACCCAAAACTGGGTACGCCAGCCGTGCGGCGGCATACCGGGGCCTGGCTTGTCATCGTTGTTGTCGTGTTCAAAAGAACGCAGGATCTGAAAAACAAAACGATCGTTATTGCGCAGAAATCGCCAGTTGCCATGTTGTTGGTATTGTTCGCCCAGCGCGTCGCTCAGCATTTGTAGCCGCTGTTCGTTGCCGTGTTTGATGTAGTCAATAAATCCGCGTTCGAAGCTTACCCGTACGGCCCAGTGCATGCTAATGAGTAGCACAATGCAGGTGGCAAAAATCGCCAGAAACAGTTTGCCGGTTATTCCGGGTCGCCATAACTTCATCAGTTGCTCCTTTTACGCCGTGAAATCACCGCGTTGGTTTGCGTATCGTTTGGCACGCGGGCAAAAATCATCGCTGGCAGCGCGATAATCAGGGCAATGCATAGCCAGGTATACATAAAGACGGTATGGGTGCTGCCGCTGTCGAGAGCGATATGCTGTTGACCAAACATGCCCAACAGCAGGCCAGCGATGGTTACTCCGATACTCATCGACAGCTGCATGATCATCGACAGCAGGCTGTTGCCGCTGCTGGCGAGATCGTCAGGTAAGTCTTTTAAGGTCAGGGTGTTCATCGATGAAAAACGGGTGGAGTTGACCATGCCTTGTAAAAACAGCACGAAGGGCAGCACGTAATACCAGCCGAGCAGGGCGGTGGTCATCAGCAACAGGCAGACCAGCGACAGGCCCAGCGTGGTGGCAACCAGCACCCGACGATAACCAAACCGGTTGACGACCTGAACCACAATACGCTTCATGCCCATGCTGCCCAGTACCATCGGGATCATCATCAGCCCGGCATGAAACGGTGAAAAGCCCAGCCCAATCTGCAAAAACACCGGCGTCATAAACGGTAACATTCCGCTACCAATGCGCCCGACAAAACTGCCAAGCAGGCCTAATGAGAAGGTGGGGGTGCGAAACAGATGCAGACTGAACAGTGCACGCGGGTTGTTGCTGGCGTGTCTGATATACAGAAGGATTGCCAGCACGCCGCAGATAACCAGCGCCGCCAGCGTAATGTCTGAGATCCCGCTGCCGTTGCTGCCATCCAGCGCCAGTGTCAGTGCCGCCATACCAACGGCCAGCAGCATAAATCCCGAAAGATCGAAGCGCCGGGTTTGCAACGTGTAGTTAGGCATCAGCATTAAGGTGGCTATTGCCCCAATAATGCCGACGGGAATGTTAATCAGGAAAATCCAGTGCCAGGACGCATACTCCACCAGAATGCCGCCTAATGCCGGGCCGAGCAACGGGCCAATTTGCCCCGGTAAGGTGACGAAGGTCATTGCCGCCATATACTGCGTGCGCGGGACAATCTTCATCACCGTCAGCCTGCCGACCGGCACCATCATCGCACCGCCGACGCCTTGTAACACGCGGGCCATTACCAGCTCATTGAGCGTGCTGGACCCGGCGCAAAACAGCGATCCCAGCGTGAACAGGATGATGGCGGTGAAGAAAATATTACGTACGCCGATCTTGTCTGCCAGCCAGCCGCTGGCGGGCAGCATCACCGCCACAGTTAAGACATACGACACAATGACCATATGCATATGCAGCGGGCTTTCGCCGAGGCTTTTGGCCATTGCAGGCAGCGCGGTGTTGACGATGGTGGTATCCAGCGATTGCATAAAAAAGCCGAACGCCACAATCCAAAGCTGCCAGCGGGTGCTGTCGGGAAGTTCTGTCATAAGTCTGCTACCGGGTTGCTGTTTTTACGCGAAAAACGCATCCGCAGACGGTCGAAAAAGAGATACACCACCGGGGTGGTGTACAGCGTCAGCAGTTGGCTCACTACCAGCCCGCCGACGATAGTTATCCCCAACGGCTGGCGCAGTTCCGAACCGTCGCCAGCCGATAGCACCAGCGGCAGCGCGCCAAAGAGTGCTGCCAGCGTGGTCATCATGATGGGACGAAAACGCAGCAGGCAGGCCTGGAAAATGGCTTCTTCCGGCGTCAGCTTGCCGTTTCTCTGCGCCTCAAGTGCAAAGTCGACCATCATGATGGCGTTTTTCTTCACAATGCCAATTAATAGCATGATCCCTATCAGGGCGATTAGGCTGAACGGGGCATTGAACAATTCCAGTGCCAGTAGCGCACCCACCCCGGCAGAAGGCAGCGTTGAGAGGATAGTTAGCGGATGAACGTAACTTTCATACAGCATGCCCAGCACGATATAAACCGTGGCGATGGCGGCGATAATCAGGATCACCTGTGAGTTCATCGTATCCTGAAAAACCTGCGCCGTACCGGCAAAACTGCCGCGCACCGTTGGGGGAACGCCAAGCTGGGTCATGGTCCGGTTAATGGCTTCTGTGGCCTCAGAAAGTGATGCGCCGGTCGGCAGGTTAAATGACACGGTTGAGGCGGCAGACAGCCCCTGATGGTTCACCGACAGCGGGGCGTTTGCCGGTTGCCATTTAGCAAAGTACGACAACGGGATGGCTTTGCCATCGCTATTAATGACAAACATTTTATCCAGCGCGCTGATGTCCTGGGTGTAGCGCGGGTCGACCTCCATCACCACTTTGTACTGGTTCATCGGCTGGTAGATAGTCGATATTTGCCGCTGACCAAAGGCGTTATTCAGCAGGCTGTTGGCGGCTTCGACGTCGATCCCCAGACGTGACATGGTGTCACGATCGTAGGTCAGACTCATCTCTGCACCGTTGTCCTGCTGATCGGAGTTGACGTCAGCCAGTTGGGGCAGGGTGGCTAACGCTTTACGGATTTTCGGTTCCCATTCCCGTAATGCGGCGAGATCGTCCGACAGCAGCGTGTACTGGTAGCTGGCGTTGGCTTGCCGTCCCCCGACGCGAATATCCTGCACCGCCATCAGAAACAGGTTCGCCCCCGGCTCTTTGGCCAACTTCACGCGCAGGCGGTCGATCACCTGCTGAGCGGTTTGCTGGCGCTCTGCGCGCGGCTTCAGGGTAATAAACATCATGCCGCTGTTAACACGGGAGCCGCCGGTAAAACCGGTGACGTTGTCCACCGCCGGATCGTCACGGATGATCTTCATAAAATCCTGCAACTTCCCGCGCATGGCCTGAAAAGAAATGCTTTGGTCGGCCTGGATCCCCCCCATCAGTACGCCGGTGTCCTGCTCCGGGAAAAAGGTTTTGGGGATGGAAATATACAGCCAGACGTTGAGCGCAATGGTTGCCAGTAATACCACGCCCACCATTCGGGTATGGCGTAACACCCACCGCAGCGAGGTGGCGTAACTTTGTTGCAAGGCAACCAGCACCCGGCCAAATCCTCGCTTACGAGACTGTTCTCGTGGGGCGCTGGATTTGAGCATCCATCCGCACATCATTGGCGTAAGCGTCAGCGAGACCAGCAGTGAAATCCCGATGGCAACCGACAGGGTCACGGCAAATTCCCGCAGTAATCGTCCCGGCAGACCGCCCATTAACAGCAGCGGCAGGAACACCGCCACCAGCGACAGGCTCATGGAAAGCACCGTAAATCCGACTTCGCGCGTGCCTTGTAATGCCGCCTGGAGCGGCTTCATTCCCGCTTCCAGGTGCCGGGATATATTTTCCAGCACCACGATGGCGTCATCGACCACAAACCCGGTGGCAATGGTCAGCGCCATTAGCGACAGGTTGTTCAGACTGAATCCACACAGATACATGGCGGCAAACGTGCCAATCAGCGAGACGGGCACTGCTACGGCGGGGATCAGCGTCGCGCGCCCGGAGCGCAGGAAAACAAACACCACCAGGATAACCAGCGCCACGGAGATAATCAGCGTCTGTTCCACTTCTTCCAGCGACGCACGAATGGTCGGCGAACGATCCTGGGCAATTTGCAAATCAATGGCGGCCGGGATCAGCGTTTGTAACTCTGGTAATTTGGCCCGGATGCTGTCCACCGTCTGGATGATGTTGGCTTCCGGGAGTTTGCGGATCATCAACAGAATGGCCGGTTTGGCATTGGTCATCCCGGCGTTACGCACGTCCTGCACCGAGTCAGTGATAGAGGCGACGTCACCCAGACGTACGGCCGCACCGTTGTTGTAGTGAATAATCAACGGTTGATACTCAGCCGCGGTTTTGAGCTCGTCGTTGGTTTGCACCTGCCAGCGGCGGGTTTCATCTTCCAGCGCGCCCTGTGGTTGACGCACGTTGGCGCTATTGATCGTGCTACGCACGTCATCCAGTGAGACGCCCTGGTTAAACAGCGCCTGCGGGTTCAGGCCAACGCGCACGGCGGGCAGGGAGCTGCCGCCGACGTCGACGTCGCCAACGCCGTCAATTTGCGCGATGGTTTGCGCCAGCTGTGTCGAGGCGAAATCATACAATTCGCCCTGAGAATACGTATCCGAGGTTAGCGTCAGGATCATGACAGGCGCATCGGATGGATTCGCCTTTCGGTACGTTGGCCGACTGGGCATTCCGCTGGGCAGCAGGCTTTGGGCGGCGTTAATGGCGGCCTGAACGTCCCGCGCCGCGCCGTTGATGTCGCGATCAAACGTAAACTCAAGAATAATGCGCGTGCTGCCAAGCGAACTGCTTGACGTCATTTCATTCACACCTGCGATACGCCCAAGCGATCGTTCCAGCGGCGTTGCGACGGACGACGCCATGGTTTCGGGTGATGCTCCCGGCAGCGAGGCGCTGACCATGATCACCGGGAAATCTACCTGCGGCAGCGGCGCGACCGGTAACAGGCGAAAGCCCAGAATGCCACACAGGGTAATGGCGACGGAAAGGAGAATGGTCGCTACCGGACGATGGATGAAGAGAGCAAAAAATTTCATTTACGCGTCCTCTTCCTGACGCGGGAAGCGGTTTTTCACGTACAGCGACAGTCGGTCAAACAGCAGGTAAATCACCGGGGTGGTAAACAGGGTTAATACCTGACTGACCAGTAGCCCGCCGACCATGCCAATGCCTAATGGGCGACGTAACTCTGCGCCCACGCCGGTACTTAACATCAGCGGTAACGCCCCCAGTAGCGCTGCCAGCGTGGTCATCAGGATCGGGCGAAAACGCAGCAGGCACGCCTGGAATATGGCGTCGCGCGGCGCCATGCCCTGTTCGCGCTCGGCGGCAAGGGCAAAGTCGATCATCATGATGGCGTTTTTCTTGACGATGCCGATCAGCAAAATAATGCCGATGATCGCGATAACGTCCAGTTCACTACCGGCAATCATCAGCGCCAGCAGTGCCCCGACGCCCGCCGTCGGCAGCGTGGAGAGAATGGTGATTGGGTGAATAAAGCTCTCATACAGCACGCCGAGCACGATATACATCGCGACGACCGCCGCTACAATCAGCCAGATTGTGTTGCCGAGCGCGGCCTGGAAGGCCAGCGTACTGCCCTGGAACTGGGTGGTAATACTTGACGGCAGGTCCAGCGTTTTTTCCGCCTGCAGTATTGCCTCTACCGCATCGCCCAGCGAGTGGTCATCCGGCACGTTGAACGAGATGGTGGTGACCGGGAACTGATCGAGATGGTTAATCGACAGCGGGGCAAAACGCTGCTCAATGCTGGCGATGGTGCTAAGCGGGACGATCCCGCCGTCGCTGCTGGTCAGGCGAAGGGAGTCCAACGCGGAAAGCCCCGGCGTACTGGCGGTATCATGTTCCAACACCACCCGATATTGGTTTGCCTGGGTGTAGATGGTTGAAATCAGCCGCTGTCCGAAAGCGTTATACAGCGCGTTATCGACATCTGCCATGCTGATGCCTAAACGGCTGGCGCTGTCGCGATTAACATTTACATACGCCACCAGTCCCTGGTCCTGCCAGTCACTGCTGACGTCAGACAGCTGTGGCAACTGCTGAAGTTTTTCCAGTAGCTGCGGCACCCAGGTGCTGAGAGCGTCCAGCGAGGTGGCCTGCAGCGTAAACTGATACTGGGTGCGGCTCACCTGCGTATCAATGGTCAGATCCTGGGTAGGCTGGAGATAGAGGTCGACGCCGGGCACGTTATCCACTGCATCCTGCAGGCGAGCGATGACCTTTTGCACGCGGTCATCGCGTTCATTCAGCGGCTTAAGGTTAATTTGCAGGCGCGCGCTGTTCAGCGCCGGGTTGGTGCCATCAACGCCGACGAACGCGGTCAGGCTTTCTACTGCCGGGTCTTTAAGGATCACATCAGAGACCTGACGCTGGCGCTGAGCCATGCTGGCAAATGAGCTGGACTGCGGTGCTTGCAACGTGCCCTGAATAATGCCGTTATCCTGGATCGGGAAGAAGCCCTTCGGGATAAAGATCCACAGCATCACGCTTAATGCCAGCGTGGCGAGCGCGACGCCAAGCGTCAGCCACGGGTGGTTAAGCACTTTTGCCAGCCAGTGACCGTACCCGGCAATGACGCGCCCGAACATTCTTTCCGAGGCACGGGAGAATCGGTTTTGCTTGCGCAATGACGCCTGGCTGAGCATGCGGGCGCACATCATTGGCGTGAGCGTCAGTGATACGACGGCGGAAATCAAAATCGCCACCGCCAGCGTGACGGCGAATTCGCGGAATAATCGCCCGACGATATCGCCCATAAACAGCAGCGGGATCAGCACCGCGATCAGGGAAAACGTCAATGAGATGATAGTAAAACCAATCTCGCCTGCTCCTTTCAGCGCGGCGGTCAGCGGTTTTTCCCCTTTTTCGATATAGCGCGAAATATTCTCGATAACCACAATCGCGTCATCGACCACAAAACCTGTGGCGATGGTCAGCGCCATCAGCGTCAGGTTATTGATCGAGAAATCGAGGAATACCATTACCGCAAAGGTACCTATCAGCGATAGCGGTACGGCGACCGCGGGAATAATCGTGGCCGGTATATTGCGCAGGAACAGGTAAATGATCATCACCACCAGCGCAATCGCCAGCATCAGTTCAAACTGGGTGTCGGAAACGGAAGCGCGAATGTTGGTTGTACGATCCGAAAGCACCGTGACATTGACCGATTTTGGCAGGCTTTCTGTTAGCGCAGGCAGCATCTGGCGAATGCTGTCCGCGGTGGAGATAATGTTCGCACCAGGCTGACGCTGAACGTTCATCACGATAGCTTGTTGCTTATTGGCCCACGCGCCCAGCCAGCTGTTTTCCGCCCCTTGCTCGACGGTTGCGACATCGCCGAGGCGCACTGGCGCACCGTTTTTATAGGCAATGATTAACTGACGATACTCATCGGCAGACTGCATCTGGTCGTTGGCGGACAGGGTGACGGCGCGCGTCGGGCCATCCAGGCTACCTTTGGCTGAATTGACGTTGGCGCCGGTGATGGCGGTGCGGACGGTTTCGCTGGTCAGCCCTAACGCGGCAATGGCCTGTGCGTTAAGTTTTACGCGCACGGCGGGACGTTGTCCGCCAGACAGTGTAACCAGGCCCACGCCGGAGACTTGAGAGATTTTCTGCGCCACGCGGGTTTCGACCATATCTTCCACCTGCGTCATGGGCATGGCGGTAGAGGTCACCGCCAGCGTCATGATCGGCGGATCCGCCGGGTTCACTTTGCTGTACACCGGTGGGTTGGGCAGATCGCTCGGTAATAAATTGGTGGCGGCGTTAATCGCGGCCTGGACTTCCTGTTCGGCGACGTCCAGCGGTAACGTGAGCTGAAACTGCAATGTCACCACGGATGCACCACCGGAGCTTTGTGAGGACATCTGTTTTAGACCCGACATCTGCCCAAACTGGCGCTCAAGCGGAGCCGTCACGGCGGAGGTCATCACATCCGGGCTGGCGCCAGGGTAGAGTGTCACCACCTGAATGGTCGGGTAATCCACTTCCGGCAACGCCGCGATGGGCAGGAAGCGATAGCCTATAATCCCGGCGAGTAAAATCGCCACCATCAGCAGCGTGGTGGCAACAGGGCGCAGAATAAACAGGCGGGATGGGCCGCCGGTGTTGTCCGGAGGTAACGCCTGCATCAGGAGCGTGCTCCTTTTTTGCCGTACTCGCGTGCGGTGGCTTTATCGTTTGTGGCCGTGGCGCTATGCGCCCCCACAACGTCAACTTTTGCCCCTTCCGTCAGGCGGTCAATACCGTCGGTGACGACGCGATCGCCCGCCGACAGCCCGGCGGTAATCACCACTTTTTGACTGTCCTGAATGCCCGGTTTGACCAGATGTTTACTGACTTTATTCTCTGTATTCAGCACCCAGACAAAGTGACCTTCATTGCCCATTTGTAAGGCGGCAGTGGGGATCACGATGGCGTTTTGCTCGGTGGCGACCAGCATACGGGCGTTAACGAACTGATTCGGAAACAGCGTGTCATCCTGATTGTTGAAGCGAGCCTTCGCTTTGATGGTGCCGGTGGTGGCATCAATCTGGTTGTCGAGGCTCAGCAGTACGCCTTCACTGAGTTTCTGCGAATTGGTGCGATCCCAGGCTTCGACCTTTAACGGGTTGCCCGTTTTTTGCGCCCGTAGCACGGTCGCAATATCGTTTTCTGGCAAGGTGAAGATCAGGTCGATGGGATGGGTTTGCGTAATGACGACAATCCCGGTGGTATCACCGCTGGAGATTTGGTTACCTACGTCGACCAGTTTCAGGCCGACACGGCCATCGACAGGGGCGGTGATGCGACTCCAGTCAAGCTGCAACTGGGCGCTGGCGACGCTGGCTTCATCGGCTTTGATCGTCCCTTGCGTTTCGTTCACCAATGCCTGTTGAGCATCCAGTTCCTGACGGGAGACCAGATTGGTTTTCACCAGTTGCTGATAGCGGGCCAGGTCGCGACGGGCATTTGCCAGCGTCGCGGTATCTTTGGCTAACTGTCCCTGCGCCTGGGCAAGGGCGACTTTGAACTGACTGGGGTCTATTTCAGCTAGCAGGTCGCCGGCTTTGACCTGCTGTCCTTCCTGAAAGTGTAACGCGATAAGCTGACCGTCTACCCGACTGCGAACCGTTGCGGTATTCGCGGCCGTCACGGTACCCAACCCAGTCAGGTAGCGCGGAACGGCTTGTTCCGTTGCGGTGGCTACCTGCACGGGGGCTAGCGGACCAGAACGCATGCCGCGACGCCCTGAGCCTGCGGCGTGCTGTGCTTGCCCGGTTGCACCGGGGGCATTCCCCTGAGATTCACTGCGACTGTGCCAGAACCAAAATGCGGCGATGGCCGCCACGACGGTCACGATTGCTATCACCCAGCGGGATTTGTTACTGCCTTTCATTGTTATAAGTTTCTCATCCTGAAACGTTTCGCGTAATGATACTAGTTTAGCCAGCGATCAAGGGCGAAAGATGGAGGAATTATGAAACACTGTCGGGATTCGTCTGAATGGCTGCGCGGCTTTGCGAGGCGTTACGCAACAATGGGCGGTGAAAATCGCCAATGCGAAAGAGTGCGCTAGAGTGCGGACAAGGCAAAAGGAGGTCAGCCAGAGATTTCAGCCGGACGCTGAAACGGGAAAGCCCCTCCCGAGGAAGGGGCCAAAATAAGGAAAGGGTTATGATGAAGTACGTCATCATACTGGTGATACTCTTAGTGATTAGCTTCGCGGCTTACTAAGACACCAGGGGAGGGGAAACCCTCCCTAACCCTCACTCCTGACCATAAGCCACAGTCACGATGATGTCAATACGCACACTTTTCAGCCTGCGAGCCGCTTAGCGGAAAACCACGTCTGCCCAGCGTGCCAGACCGGCAGTCACCGAGCCGAAATCATCGCCACCGGCGATAGGGATCCCCGGTAGCTGTTCGGCGAGCGCTTTTTTGATAAGCGGTGAGCGTGCGCTGCCACCGGTCAAATAAATAACATCCGGTTTTTCCTGGGCATTATCCAGCGCCAGCTGCACCTGCTCCAGAATACGCGCCAGTGGCTGATTGAGCGCCGCCTCCAGCCCCTGTTGACTGATTGCTGTCGCCAGTTCATCACTGATAAACGGCAGCGCCGCCGTGACGTTAGCTTGTGCGGAAAGCGCAATTTTGCTTTCTTCAGCGCTGCGTACCAGCCGGTAGCTCAGACGCTCGCGCCAGACTTTGAGCAGTAACGCGACTTTGTCTGCTTCACGCGCGTCGCGGATCAGATCGTTTAACAAGCGTCCGTTGGCGGTACTGTAAAAATCACTTTGGGCAGGAACGTCGTTAATGGCGACGGCGTTCCACCACGGCAGAATAGGTAAGGCGATGCCTTTTTCGGTTTCGCCTCCCATGCCGAGCAATGGCATCAGGTGTTTAAAGGCCAGCGCGATGTCCAGATCGTTACCGCCTACGCGACAGCCACTGTGGCCTAACAGGCTGGTTTCGCGATCGGCGCGCTGATGCCACTGCGGGCCCATCAGCAGCAACGAGCAGTCGGTGGTTCCACCGCCGATGTCCACCACCAGCACGCGTTTTTCGTCTTGCAGCGTAGCTTCATAATCCAGTCCCGCCGCGACCGGCTCGTACTGAAACACCACATCCTGGAAACCGGCGCGTTTGGCCGCACGCTCAAGAATACCTTGTGCCTGGGCGTTGGCGTCGTCGCCGCCTAACCCCTGGAAGTTGATCGGACGACCGATAACGGCCTGGGTGATCGCTTCGGGGAGCTGGTTTTGTGCCTGGTTGCGGATGTGCAGCATCATCGCGCAGACTAAATCTTCAAATAGCGCAACCTGCTGCGGTTTCAGGCCGCTGGCACCTAAAAACGATTTTGGTGATTTAACAAAGTAGACTTCTTCCGGGTCATCAATATATTGGCCCAGTGATGCCAGACCAAACTGCACGCTATTGGCGTTCACATCGATGTCTTCTTCGCGATTAAAGCGCACCGCACGACGCAGTAATGCCTGCGTTTCGTCATCCGTTGCCGGGACATCATGATGGCGATACAGCCACTCGCTGACCGCTTCACGCGTCGGGGCGCACAGCATGGAGGGCAGTAGCGTGCTGTCATTTTCCATTTTGAGCAATTGCGGCTGCCCGTCACGCATGACGGCCACTGAACAGTTCGCCGTACCATAGTCAAAACCAATAAACACCGTAAAGCTCCCCAGGGCAGTCAAGAAGGGGCGAGACTTTAGCGAAATGTTGTCGTCCCGACAACTGGAATATGAAAGCAAGGCGCATCGGCGGAATAGCATTTATGCTGTAGGCTGGTAAAAAAAGGACGCGGACATGTATACACTGAACTGGCAATCGCCCTATGACTGGCCCTGGATGCTGGGGTTTCTCGCTGACCGTGCCGTGGATGGCGTAGAAACTGTAGGCACATTGACGTATGCAAGGAGCCTGGCGATTGGCCAGCATCGTGGGGTGGTGAGCGTTGTCCCGGATCTGGAGGCCAACGTGCTGCAGGTAACGTTAAGCCTGGGACTTCAGCCCGTTGCCCGCGAGTGTCTGACCAAAATGGCACAGTTGTTCGATCTGAACTGCTGTCCGCAGCACATTGTCAGCGCGTTGGGGCGTCTGGGGGCGGCACGCCCTGGATTGCGTCTACCGGGATCGGTTGATGCGTTCGAACAGGGCGTTCGCGCGATTTTAGGTCAGTTGGTCAGCGTGGCGATGGCGGCAAAACTGACGGCGAAGGTGGTACATCTGTATGGCGATAGGCTTGCCGACGCACCAGAGTACGTGTGCTTTCCTACCCCTGAGGCGCTTGCCGCCGCACAACCGCTGGCGCTGAAAGCGCTGGGCATGCCGCTTAAACGTGCGGAAGCGCTGATTCACCTTGCCCGGGCGGCGCTGGATGGCTCGCTTAAGCCTGTTGCCCCGCCTGATATCGAGCAGGGGGTGAAGCAGTTACAAACGTTTCCAGGCATTGGGCGCTGGACGGCCAATTACTTCGCGCTGCGCGGGTGGCAGGCGAAGGACATTTTTCTTCCCGATGATTACTTGATTAAACAGCGTTTTCCAGGCATGACGCCGGCGCAAATCCGGCGCTACGCAGAGCGCTGGAAGCCCTGGCGTTCCTACGCGCTACTGCATATCTGGTATACGGAAGGCTGGCAACCATCAGTTGATGGCGAAATTGCTGGTGTTGAGTAGCAACTCCAGCGGTTGGGCGTCGGCAATAATATCGCCAAAAATCATATCAATACCGATGCCAGACAGGACATCCATAATCAGCGGCATGTTTACCGGTCCGGCGATAGTTTTGATATCCAGACGTTGTGCGTGGCTCTGAATAATGGAAACCCACATTTCATCCGTCAGATTGCCGTGCGCGCTGGCGCTCAGTTCGCTGTCAAGTAACAGGTAATCAGCGACGTGATACTTGAGATTGTCAAAGACCTCTAAATCGCGACCGACCTGGCTTAAAATGATGCGACAACCCGCCTGGCGTAATCGTTGCATGGCGGGCATGGCCTGCGCTGGATGCGTTTTCATCACTTCTCCCGGTACGCTCAGATGCAATAAACGAGGCGGAAGCGGACTGTTTTCCATCCATGCCAGCAGTTCATCAACCAGCACGGGATTGAGCAACCCGGCGGCGGAAAGGGGCAGGGCAACGCTAAGCCCTTTACCGGCAACAGCGGAGGCAGAATGCTGGAAAAATTCAGTAAAGACCCGACGGTCGAGGGCATGATTCAGTGCAGGATCGACCAGACTGGCGCGGAAAGCCTGCTCCTCAATGACGTCGCCTTCGCTGCTCCATAAACGCAGCGACAACAGCCAGAAGCTAAAGGTCTCAGGAATACGCGGAGATGCGACGCCGTGGGCGATCATCAACATTGGATTGTGGGTAATGATATTGCGTTGTTCCTCGGGTGACAGCATCCCGCGCGCCGCATGCATTTGGTTCTGCTGAGGTTCATAGACGCATACCCGTCCACGTCCGCTATTTTTAGCCGCATAGCAGGCAATATCTGCCTGCGATATCACCTCGGTGGCGACATGATTTTTGTCATCAATTAGCGTGATCCCGGCGCTGGCGCCAATGCGGTGCAAGCGACCTTCCCACGTAAAGTGGTAATCATTGATGGCGTTAATGACACGACCGGCGATAAACCGGGCGCTTTCGATATTACAATCTGGCAGCAGCAGGCCGAACTCATCACCGCCAAGACGCGCCAGCACGTCGCTGGTGCGCAGCATGCTGAGCATCAGGGAAGACAGTTCACGCAGCAAGGCATCGCCTGCCGCATGACCGGCGCTATCGTTGACGGCTTTAAAACGGTCCAGATCGATAAAGACCAGCGCGTGACGCTGATGGGAGTTGTGTACCGTATGCAGCAATTGTTTCAGATGGTTTTCGAAGCTGACCCGGTTGGCCAGATGCGTGAGGTCATCATGCGATGCGCTGTAACTGAGTTGACGCAACATCTTGCGTGATTCGGTGACATCCTGAATCACCAACACGGAGCCAATGCTACCGCCGTCGAGGGTGCTGAGCGGCGTGATACTGTACTGAATATCGTAACTGGTGCCGTTACGACAATGCAGGACCACTTCTTGCTCCATCGCCGTGCGCGACATGTCGGCGCTGTAGATATTTTCCATTAGCGGGCCGTTATCACCGAAAGTAATGCGCAGCACCGTGAGCAACGGGATCCCTAACGCGCTCTCCTGCGACCAGCCGCTCATTTTCTCGGCCACCGGATTCATAAAGGTGACGTTCAGGTCGACGTCGATACAAATCACCGCTTCACCGATGGAATCCAGCGTAATATGCAAACGCTCTTTTTCCTGATACAGCGCCTCGTTGAGTTGCTTCACTTCGGTCATGTCGAGATTGATACCGAGCAAACGTTCCACTTCGCCGTCTTTATTCAGCACCTGGTTAGCCAACGAGCGGATATGTCGAATGCCGTCTTTAACCGCAATGCGGAATTCAAGTTTGAAAGGAACACGTGCCGCCAGCGAATCGCGAATGACGTTTTCGGTATGCTCGCGATCTTCAGGGACCACGCAGTCATACCAGATTTGCCAACTGGGTTTGATGTGCGCAGGAACCTCATAGAGATCGAACATGCGCTTATCCCAGCTGATCACGTCAGGCTGTAATTCCCATTCCCAGATGCCGATGCCGCCGGCTTCATTCGCCAGCGTAATACGCTCCATTAACCGCTTATTGATCCACTCCGTGTGCTTCAGGTCGTTGATGTCCTCAACCTGGGCAATAAAGTAGAGCGGGGTGTTATCGCTATGACGCACCAGTGAAACGGCCAGCAATGCCCAGACCACCTCGCCGGCACGGGTGTAATAGCGTTTTTCCATTGAATAACTATTGATTTCACCGCGCGACAGCATTTGCAACTGCTCAAGGTCGTTATTCAGATCTTCCGGCCAGGTTAACTGCTGGAAGGTCAGCGAGCGCAGCTCTTCCTGGCTGTAACCCAGAAACTGACACAAGGCTTTATTGGCCTGTAGCCATTGCCCCTCGGTGCCCACCAACGCCATACCGATAGCGGAGTATTCCATGGCGTTGCGAAAACGCGTTTCGCTCTCTGAAATGTGTTTACGCTCGGCACGAAACGCGTACATGACCATGGTCATCATGTTGGCCGGTAGCAGAATCATCAAAAACGGCAGCCACGGCATGCTGGACATGACAAACGTTTTCGAGGTGGAGAGCAGTGAAGGGTTGGCGGCCAGCATTAGCGAGACCATCATCACGGTACTGAGGAAAATCAGAAACGCTTCCATGCGTGGCAGACGCACGGCACTCCACATCAGCAAAACGATCACGCAGGTAAACGGCCATGGAAGATACATCATCGACAGCCAGCTAAACGCTAAGGTCACCAGCAGGGTGATGAGCGTTTCCAGCAATAAACGGGGATCGCGATGACGCAGCAGATAGTGCGGCTTAAACAGCAAACCTAACGGTACCAACGCGAGCGCGCCGATGGATTCTGAAAGCACCCAAATTAGAAACGTATTTAACGACGTTTCACCTGGAAGCAGCAGCCACATCAAAAAACCGCCCAGCAGCGGCGGGACCACAGCACTACCGAATGCCAGACGCGCCCAGTCGTTAAGATTTTGTAAGGGATTGTACCAGGGCAACAGCCTGCGCAATAACATGGCGCCCGCAACGGCCTCAATAATATTGATGGCAGTGTAGGTGAAATTCAGCGTGTCGGTCGGGAAGAACAACAAAGAGGCACCGATGCTGCCCAGGGAGCATGCCAGCGCGATCCCCGGCCACATCTTTCCTGCATGACGGTAAAAAGCCACCATCATAATTGAGGTCGGGAACCACAGCGGTGCCAGCTGCGTGCCGTAACGGGACAGCTCCAGCGAGAACAACGTAAAGATGAACGCCACCAGACCTAAACTGGCCAGGCGCAGTAGAGGATGCGGTAAGGTAACTAAAACATGTTGGGATGGTTTACTCATTACCGCTTTACCCGAATAGCCGATGTCGCCGTGGCGAAGATGCCGGACGCATCATGTTTAATCTGTGATTATGCTAGTACAAACATTTTACAATTTATACGCCAGCTGCTCATAAAATAACACTCTCAAGCTATTAATTCCTAAGGTGGGTGAATAAATTATGTGCCTGCTTTAAAACTGACCATTTTAATTTGCGACAGGGATTGCATTGGTGCAGCCTGGGCTGGCGTCGCGCCGCTGAAATCCCTATAATTGCCGCGTTTGGCGTTTCGACGCCCCCTTCCTAACATCCAGGTTAATCAGGTCGCTAAATTTATGACTGATCAGTCTCATCAGTGCGTCATTATCGGCATTGCCGGCGCATCGGCTTCCGGCAAGAGTCTTATTGCCAGTACTCTCTATCGCGAATTGCGTGAACAAGTGGGTGACGAACATATTGGCGTTATTCCCGAAGACAGTTATTACAAAGATCAAAGCCATCTGTCGATGGAAGAACGTGTAAAAACGAACTACGACCATCCGAACGCGATGGATCACAGCCTGCTGTTCCAGCATCTGCAAACGCTGAAACGCGGTTCGGCGATTGAATTACCGGTCTACAGCTATGTTGAACACACGCGTACGCAAGAGACCATTCATATTGAACCCAAGAAAGTGATTATCCTCGAAGGCATTTTGCTGCTGACGGATGCACGTTTGCGTGACGAGATGAACTTTTCTATTTTTGTGGATACCCCGCTCGACATTTGTCTGATGCGCCGTATCAAGCGGGACGTCAACGAGCGCGGCCGCTCGATGGATTCGGTGATGGCGCAATACCAGAAAACTGTGCGTCCAATGTTCCTGCAATTTATTGAACCCTCAAAACAATACGCCGATATCATCGTGCCGCGCGGGGGTAAAAACCGCATTGCCATCGATATTCTGAAGGCGAAAATCAGTCAGTTCTTTGAATAAGTTCAGCGAATTGTGTACCGTTCAGTAATAACCTGGTTCACCCTTAACGCACCTGGCGTTAAGGGGTTGAAGCACGAAAGGAGAAAGTGCCATGCGTTTATGTGACCGAGATATTGAAGCCTGGTTGGATGCAGGTCGTCTGTCGATCAATCCACGTCCTCCTGTCGAGCGTATTAATGGCGCAACGGTAGATGTGCGTCTTGGCAATAAATTTCGTACGTTCCGCGGTCATACGGCAGCGTATATCGATTTGAGCGGGCCGAAGGATGAAGTTAGCGCCGCGCTGGATCGCGTGATGAGTGATGAAATTGTCCTTGCCGAAGGCGAAGCATTTTTCCTGCATCCCGGCGAGTTAGCGCTGGCCGTAACCTTTGAATCCGTGACGCTTCCGGCAGATTTGGTTGGCTGGTTAGACGGACGTTCGTCGCTGGCGCGTCTGGGCCTGATGGTTCACGTGACCGCGCATCGTATCGATCCGGGCTGGTCAGGGTGCATTGTGCTGGAATTTTATAACTCCGGAAAATTACCGCTGGCCTTGCGCCCGGGTATGCCGATTGGTGCGCTGAGTTTTGAACCGCTCTCCGGTCCGGCTGCGCGTCCCTATAATCGCCGTCAGGATGCGAAGTATCGCGACCAGCAGGGCGCAGTAGCCAGCCGGATTGATAAAGACTGATTTATTTTCAGTCCTTTGGGGATAGCATGAGACGATTTCTGACGACGCTGATGATTCTCCTGGTCGTGCTGGTGGCCGGTTTTTCTGCGTTAGTAATGTTGGTGAATCCCAATGATTTTCGCGCGTACATGGTGAAGCAGGTTGCTGCACGTAGCGGATATCAATTACAACTGGACGGTCCCCTGCGTTGGCACGTATGGCCCCAGCTTAGCATCCTCACCGGACGCATGGTGTTAACGGCTGAAGGGGCCAGCGAACCGCTGGTGCGTGCCGACAATATGCGTCTGGACGTCGCGTTATGGCCGCTGTTGAGCCACCAGCTCAGCGTGAAGCAGGTGATGCTCAAAGGCGCCGTTATTCAGCTGACGCCGCAGACTGAAGCGGTGCGTGGCGAAGATTCGCCCATTGCCCCGAAAGACAATACGTTGCCGGATGTTGCTGAAGATCGCGGATGGTCGTTTGACATTGCGCGCCTGCGCGTTGCTGACAGCGTGCTGGTGTTCCAGCATGAAGACGATGAACAGATTACGGTTCGCGACATTCGCCTGGAAATGGAACAGGACGCTCAGCACCGCGGAACCTTTGACTTCTCTGGTCGCGTAAACCGCGATCAGCGCGATCTGGCGTTAGCCTTTAACGGTAGCGTTGATGCGTCTGACTACCCGCATAACCTGGCGGCCAATATCGAGAAGCTCAGTTGGCAGTTACAGGGCGCCGATTTGCCGCCGCAGGGGATCCAGGGGCAGGGTAATCTGCAGGTTCAGTGGCAGGAAGAGAATAAACAGCTCGCGTTTAACCAGATTGCGTTGACGGCCAACGACAGCACACTGTCCGGGCAAGCCCGTGTGTCGCTGTCTGATAAACCGGACTGGGGCGTCGAGCTGCGCTTTGGCCTGCTCAATCTGGATAACCTGCTGGTGCAACGTGACGCCGCGGCGGCAACGAGCGTCGAGGTGCAACAGGGGCAAAGCCAGTCAACGCTCGCGCGACCGGTGATTGCCTCCCAGGTCGATGCCGTGTCGTATCAGGGGCTCAGGGGCTTTGCCGCTGACATTGCGCTACAGGCAGACAAAGTTCTGTGGCGTAAAATGGCCTTTGATAACGTTTCAGCCAAAATGGCGAATCAGTCAGGCTTGCTGAGTATCACTGAATTGCAGGGGACGAGTGAGGGTGGGCTGATTTCGCTGCCCGGCAAGCTGGATGCCAGAAAGGCGCAGCCGCACGCAGTCTTTCATCCGCGTCTGGAAAACGTCGAAATCGGTACCATCCTGAAAGCCTTTAACTATCCGATTGCGCTTACCGGCAAGCTGTCGCTGGCGGGCGATTTTTCCGGTTCTGATATTGACGCGCAGGCGTTCCGTCACAGCTGGCAAGGGCAGGCCCATGTTGATATGAGCGACACACGCATGGAAGGGATGAACTTCCAGCAGCTGGTACAGCAGGCCGTTGAGCGCAGCGGCGGCGACGTGAAGTCTCAGCAGAGTCTGGACAACGTGACCCGACTGGATCGTTTTGTCACCGAGCTGTCGCTGGATAACGGCAAGGTGTCGTTGGATGAGATGGAAGGGCTGTCTTCCATGTTAGCGCTTTCCGGTAAAGGGACGCTGGATCTGGTTGAGCAGACGTGTGACACGCAGTTTAACGTGCGTGTGTTGGGCGGCTGGGATGGGGAAAGCAAGCTGATTGACTTCCTGAAAGCCACGCCGGTTCCGCTGCGTATTTATGGGCCATGGCAGGCGTTGAACTATAACCTGCAGGTGGACCAGCTGCTGCGTAAGCATGTACAGGATGAAGCGAAACGTCGGCTGAACGACTGGGCCGATCGCAACAAAGAGTCCCGTAGCGGCAAAGATGTGAAAAAACTGCTGGATAAACTCTGACGGATAATGCCGGATGACGGCGCGAGAGCGTCTCATCCGGCACGTCACCTACACTTCGTAATCCATCTCTTCGTCATTAGTGTGCAGCGGTATTAACTGGACCTTTTGCACCCGGTGGTTTTCCACCTGCAACGTTTTCAGTCGATAGTCGCCCACCTGCACTTCTTCACCGTTTTTCGGTATACGCTGCAAATATTCCATCAACAGCCCGGCAATGGTGTGATATTCCCGTTTCTCATCAAGGGGAATCGGGACGTATTGCACCAGATCTTCCAGCGGCATATGCCCGTTAGCCGTCCATGAACCGTCAGCATTTTTCTGAATGTCGTGGCGGGCGTCGATCTCTTCCACTTCATTCGGCAGGTTTCCGGCGATGGTTTCCATCACGTCGCTCAGCGTCACAAGTCCCTCTACGGAACCAAACTCATCCGCCACAAACGCAAAGTGGGTGCGGGCATTACGGAACTGCTCCAGCGCCGGCAGTAGCGGCAGGGTCTCCGGGAATACCAGCGGCTGGCGGATCAAGGCGCGTAGATCGAGCGGTTCGCCGCGCAGCGACTGTTGCAGCAGGTCGATGACGTGTACCACTCCGAGCAGTTCTTCCTGCTCATCTTCTCCGGTGACCACCAGACGCGTGTGCTGGTTTTTCTCCAGCAGGGCGCGGATCTCCGCTTCGGGTGCGTTAAGGTCGATATGCTCAATATCATGGCGCGAGGTCATAATGCTGCTGACGGTGCGCTGATTCAGATTCAGCACACGTTCAATCATCCAGCGCTCCTGCGGGGCAAAAATCTGACCTTCATGATGATCGGCCAGCATGGCTGCTGTTTCAGCATCCAGTTCGGCATCTTCTTTTTGTCCACTCAGCAGACGCATCACCGCCTCAGCGGTACGCTGGCGCAGGGTATGATTGGCTGACAGAAAACGGCGGCGGTTAAAGATGGCCAACTGATTTAATGCCTCAATCATGACCGAGAAGCCGATAGCTGCGTACAGGTAGCCTTTTGGAATACGGAAACCAAACCCTTCGGCGACCAGGCTGAAGCCGATCATCAGCAGGAAGCTAAGACACAGAATAACGATGGTAGGGTGGCTGTTGACAAAGCGGGTCAACGACTTGCTGGCCAGCACCATCAGGCTAATGGCAATAATGACGGCAGCCATCATCACGGCCAGATGATCGACCATCCCGACGGCGGTGATCACCGAGTCGAGCGAGAAGATGGCATCCAGCACCACGATTTGTGCGACCACGCCCCAAAACTTCGCGCCTTTACGCTGGGTGGGGTTATCGCTGTCTTTCCCCTCCAGCCGCTCATTGAGCTCCATCGTGGCTTTGAACAGCAGGAAGAAGCCCCCGAAGAGCATGATCAGGTCCCGCGCGCTAAAGCTCAGATCCCGAATGCTAAACAATGGGGTGGTCAGCGTGACCAGCCAGGAGATTGAGGCCAGCAGCAGCAGACGCATCACCATCGCCAGCAGGAGCCCGGTAATACGCGCCTTGTCCCGCTGGGCTGGAGGTAATTTCTCCGCGAGGATGGCAATAAAAACAAGATTATCAATGCCAAGAACAAGTTCGATCACGATTAGCGTGACGAGTCCGGCCCAGATTGACGGATCGGCAATCCATTCCATAGTAAAAATGATACCCATAGTTGTATGACAATTGTCACAATTCGATCATGGATAAAGCCAGCGAAAAATGCAATGCCGGGAACGGATTTCTCTGTTATTGATATCCGACAGTCAGCCGAGAAATAGCCTTAATGTTGCTGCAGGAAATAATTTTTTAACGCGGAATATATTTAGGAAATATCGCAGGTGGTTTGTTTTTTATATTAGCACTGTCAATATCAATAAAATCCTAAAAATATTCAAATTTCATTCTTAATATTAATCTTAAAAGCAAGAGGTAGCGGCGTTGTTATCTTGCCTGCTATTCCTTTAGCTGCAACAATTCTTTCCGTATATAACAAAAGGCCTATTTCTTCCTTGCTCCGTGCTGCATTTCCTGATGTGACGCGGAGAAGGGTATGGCGAAAATAAAGGGGAAGGTAAAAATTTAAATTAATCAGTGCATTGGTAGCTAACAAAGCCAGGGGCGGTAGCGTGCCTGGCCGCCTGATGAACAGCCTGATTTATTCAGTCAACAGACCGAAGATGAATTCAATATTTTTAGGATTGATGCCAGTTAAATTTCGTTTCAATTAACGGCAAGGTAAATGTGAACAGGTGAAACTGCCATTTAGAAAGCACGTGATAATGACTCTGCCAAAGTGATAAATAATCAATGATGAAATCCAAAATTAAATTGATACCCGTCCTGGTGTCGGTGATCTTGATAAACGGTTGTACCGTACTACCGGGCAGCAATATGTCGACGATGGGTAAAGACGTGATTAAGCAGCAGGACGCTGATTTCGATCTCGACCGCATGGTGAATGTTTATCCACTGACGCCCCGACTGGTAGAACAATTACGCCCACGGCCGAACGTCGCCCAACCCAATACTTCGCTGGACCAGGAGATTTCCGGGTACCAGTATCGCGTTGGCCCGGGCGATGTCCTGAATGTGACCGTCTGGGACCATCCGGAACTGACCACGCCAGCGGGGCAATACCGCAGCTCCAGCGATGCCGGCAACTGGGTTCAGCCCGATGGCACCATGTTTTATCCCTACATTGGCAAAGTCAACGTGTCCGGGAAAACGTTGGCAGAAATCCGCAGTGATATTACCGGGCGCTTAGCGAAGTACATTGCTGACCCGCAGGTGGACGTTAATATCGCCGCTTTCCGCTCGCAGAAGGCTTACGTCTCCGGGCAGGTGAACAAATCCGGCCAGCAGGCCATTACCAACGTACCGTTAACCATTCTCGACGCCATTAATGCCGCTGGCGGCCTGACCGAGGCGGCGGACTGGCGTAACGTCGTGCTGACCCATAACGGTCAGGAGCAGCGAATTTCACTGCAGGCACTGATGCAAAATGGCGATCTCAGCCAGAACCGACTGCTTTACCCAGGCGACATCCTGTTTGTTCCACGTAACGACGATCTGAAAGTCTTCGTAATGGGGGAAGTGAAGAAACAGAGCACCCTCAAAATGGACTTCAGCGGTATGACGCTAACCGAAGCGTTGGGCAATGCGGAAGGGATCGACCTGACCACCTCCAATGCCAGCGGCATCTTCGTCATTCGACCATTGAAAGGCGAGGGCGCACGCAACGGCAAGATTGCCAATATTTATCAGCTCGATATGTCCGATGCCACTTCTCTGGTGATGGCGACGGAATTCCGCCTTCAGCCTTACGACGTGGTGTATGTCACTACCGCACCGGTCGCCCGCTGGAACCGTTTGATCAATCAGTTGCTGCCGACCATTAGCGGTGTTCGTTATATGACGGATACGGCCAGCGACCTTCACAACTGGTAATCGACATGTTTAACAAAATATTAGTTGTCTGCGTGGGGAACATTTGCCGTTCCCCAACGGCAGAGCGCCTGTTAAGGCAATTTCATCCGGCGTTGACGGTCGCCTCTGCAGGTCTCGGGGCGCTGGTGGGCAAGGGCGCCGACCCGTGTGCGGTGAGCGTGGCGCAGGCACATAACCTGTCGCTGGAGAATCATTGTGCGCGGCAAATCTCAGGAAAAATGTGCCGGGATTACGACCTGATCCTCACCATGGAGAAGCGGCACATTACCGCGCTGTGTGACATGGCACCGGAGATGCGCGGCAAGGTGATGCTATTTGGTCACTGGGACAGTGAGCGCGAAATACCTGACCCGTACCGTAAAAGCCAGGATGCGTTTGACGCGGTGTACGCCTTACTTGAACAGTCTGCCCGCCAATGGGCTCAGGCACTGAACGCGGAGCAGGGAAAACAATGACAGAGAACGTAAAACAGTCTGCTGCGTCAGCAACCGGCAATGATGAAATTGATATCGGCCGCCTGGTCGGGACGGTGCTGGAAGCGCGCTGGTGGGTGCTGGGTATTACTGCGGCCTTTACGCTGTGCGCGGCCATTTACACGCTGTTTGCCACGCCTATCTACAGTGCCGATGCGCTGGTGCAGATTGAGCAAAACACCGGCAACTCACTGGTACAAGATATCGGCTCGGCGTTGTCGAATAAACCACCCGCCTCGGAAGCCGAAATTCAGCTGATTAAGTCGCGGCTGGTGCTGGGGAAAACGGTGGACGATCTGGATCTGGATATCGCCGTCACCAGGGAGACGTTCCCGCTGTTTGGGGCGGGTTGGGACCGGCTGATGGGCCGCCAGAACGAAACGGTTAACGTGACGACGTTCACCTTACCAAAGGCAATGAATGAGCAAACGTTCACCCTTAAGGTACTGAATGATAAAAGTTATCAGCTGATCAGTGACGGCGGTTTTAGCGCCCAGGGTCAGGTTGGACAGCCGTTAAACCACGGCGGCGTCACGATGCAGGTCAACGCTATTCATGCTGCTGCTGGCAGCGCCTTTACTGTCAGCAAATATTCCACGCTGGGCATGATAAACGCCCTGCAAAACAACCTCAGCGTGACGGAAACCGGCAAAGACACCGGCGTTTTGAGCCTGACGTTCACCGGCGAGGACCGCGAGCAGATCCGCCAGATCCTTGACAGCATCACCCGTAACTACCTTGAACAAAACATCGTACGCAAATCCGAAGAGGCCGCCAAAAGCCTGGCATTTCTGGCCAGGCAGTTGCCGGAGGTGCGTAACCGTCTGGACGTTGCCGAAAACAAACTGAACGCCTTTCGTCAGGATAAAGATTCGGTCGATTTACCGCTGGAAGCCAAAGCGGTGCTGGATTCGATGGTCAACATTGACGCCCAGTTGAATGAACTGACGTTCAAGGAGGCGGAAATCTCCAAGCTGTTCACCAAAGCACATCCGGCTTACCGCACGCTGCTGGAAAAACGTCAGGCGCTGGAAGATGAGAAAGGCAAACTGAACGGTCGGGTGACGGCGATGCCAAAAACGCAGCAGGAAATTGTCCGTTTGACCCGCGATGTGGAGTCCGGTCAGCAGGTCTATATGCAATTGCTGAACAAGCAGCAGGAACTAAAGATAACCGAAGCCAGCACGGTAGGGGATGTGCGTATTGTCGACCCGGCCATTGCTCAGCCCGGCGTGCTGAAGCCGAAAACTGCGCTGATTATTCTCGGCAGTATTCTGCTTGGCCTGATGCTATCAGTGGTCGGCGTGCTGCTGCGTTCGCTGTTCAACCGCGGTATCGAAAGCCCGCAGGCGCTGGAAGAACAGGGAATCAACGTGTATGCCAGTATTCCGCTGTCGGAATGGCAAAAAGCGCGTGATAACGTGCAGACCATTAAAGGCATCAAACGTTACAAGCAAAGCCAACTGCTCGCGGTGGGGAACCCCACGGACCTGGCGATAGAAGCGGTGCGCAGCCTGCGCACCAGCCTGCACTTCGCCATGATGCAGGCGCGCAATAATGTGCTGATGCTCACTGGCGTCAGCCCATCAATTGGCAAAACCTTTGTCTGTGCCAACCTGGCGGCGGTGATCAGCCAGACCAATAAACGCGTGCTGCTGATCGACTGCGATATGCGCAAAGGGTACACGCATGAGTTGCTGGGCACCAATAACGTCAACGGTCTGTCCGACATCCTTGTGGGTAAGGGCGATATGGCCACTTGCGCCAAACCGACGTCTATTCCTCATTTCGATCTGGTCCCGCGCGGTCAGGTGCCACCCAACCCTTCTGAACTGCTGATGAGCGAGCGTTTTGGCGAGCTGATTGCCTGGGCCAGTGCGCGCTATGACCTGGTACTGATTGATACCCCGCCCATTCTGGCGGTGACCGACGCGGCCATTGTTGGCCGTCATGTTGGCACCACGCTGATGGTCGCTCGTTATGCCGTCAACACCCTGAAAGAGGTGGAAACCAGCCTGAGCCGCTTTGAGCAAAACGGGATTCAGGTTAAGGGCGTGATCCTCAACTCCATCTTCCGACGCGCAAGCGGGTATCAGGATTACGGCTACTACGAATATGCATACACGTCGGATTCGAAATAAATAACCAACCCTGCCGGATGCGGCGTAAACGCCTTATCCGGCCTACAGAAACATATTTATACCCTGGGAATGAAAATGACCACAGACAACCCGCTCATTTCAATTTATATGCCGACCTGGAATCGTCAGCAACTGGCGATCCGGGCGATTAAATCGGTCCTGCGTCAGGATTATCCGCACTGGGAGATGATCATCGTGGATGACTGCTCCTCTGCGTATGAACAATTAAAGCAGTATGTAGAAGAGCTGAACGATCCGCGCGTCACCTATACCCATAATGCCTTTAATTCCGGGGCGTGTGCGGTGCGCAATCAGGCCATTATGCAGGCCAGCGGGCAGTACATTACTGGTATTGATGACGACGATGAGTGGACGCCGAATCGCCTGAGCGTGTTCCTTAAAGATCGCCATCAGCTGGTCACGCGGGCGTTTCTGTATGCCAATGATTATATCTGCGAAGGCGAAGTCTATTCCCAGCCCGCCAGCCTGCCGCTGTATCCCAAGTCGGTGTACTCACGGCGCAGGTTCTATAAACGCAACATTATTGGCAATCAGGTCTTTACCTGGGCGTGGCGGTTCAAAGCCTGCCTGTTCGATACCTCGCTGAAAGCGGCACAGGATTACGACATTTTTCTGCGCATGGTGGTGGCCTATGGCGAGCCATGGAAGGTCAATGAAGCCACGCAGATCCTGCATGTGAATCACGGCGAGATGCGCATTACCTCATCGCCGAAAAAATTCTCCGGTTACTTCCAGTTTTACCGTAAGCACAAAGGCAAATTTGACCGCGCCAGCAAAAAATATCAGCTGTTTACGCTGTATCAGATCCGCAACAAACGCATGAACTGGCGCACGTTACTGACCCTGTTGTCGCTGCGTAACGGTAAACGCCTGGCCGACGGTCTACGGGGGCGCTAAGTATGCTGGAAGATATCCGCGCCAATAGCTGGAGTCTGCGTCCGTGCTGCATGGTGATGGCCTATCGGGTCGCCCATTTTTGCTCTGTCTGGCGCAAAAAAAACGTGCTGAATAACCTGTGGGCCGCACCGGTGCTGGTGATGTATCGCCTGATTACCGAATGTATTTTCGGCTATGAAATCCAGGCGGCTGCGACTATCGGCCGTCGTTTTACTATTCATCATGGCTATGGCGTAGTCATCAACAAACGCGTGGTGGCCGGGGACGATTTTACCCTGCGTCATGGCGTGACCATCGGCAACCTCGGCGCAAACGATCTGGCCTGTCCGACGATCGGCAACGGCGTTGAGTTGGGGGCCAATGTCACCTTGCTGGGCGATGTCGTCATTGGTCATAACGTGACGATTGGCGCTGGCAGCGTTGTCGTGGACAGCGTGCCGGACAATACGCTGGTGGTGGGTGAGAAAGCGCGAGTAAAGGACGTAAAATGAATATCCTGCAATTTAATGTCCGACTGGCAGAAGGCGGCGCGGCAGGGGTGGCGCTGGATTTACACCTGCGGGCGCTGGAACATGGGCTGTCGTCGCGCTTCATTTATGGTTACGGCAAAAGCGGTAAGAAAAGCCTCAGCCACCATCACTATCCGCAAGTGTTCAAGCATACGCCGCGCCTGACGTCGGCGCTGAATATTGCGCTGTTTCGCTTCGCTAACCGCGACCTGTTTGGCAATCTCGACAATCTGTATCGTACAGTCACCCGCACCGCAGGCCCGCTGGTGCTGCATTTTCACGTGCTGCACAGCTACTGGCTGAATCTGGAACAGGTGGTGACGTTTTGTCAAAAGGTGCAGGCGCATAAACCGGATATCACCTTTGTCTGGACGCTGCACGATCACTGGAGCGTGACCGGGCGCTGCGCGTTTACTGACGGCTGCGAAGGCTGGAAAACCGGCTGCCGGAAATGCCCGACGCTGAGTAATTATCCGCCGGTTAAGGTTGATAAAGCGCATCAACAACTGCCCGGCAAACGCCAGATGTTTCGCGCCATGCTGGCGCTGGGTTGTCAGTTTATCTCCCCCAGTCAGCATGTGGCTGACGCGTTTAACAGCCTGTACGGCGCGGGGCGCTGCGCCATTATCAACAACGGGATCGATGTCGCGACCGAAGCCATTCTCAGTGATTTGCCGCTAAACGATGAGCCTCGCAGCCGGCCGAAAATCGCCATTGTGGCTCACGACCTGCGCTATGACGGTAAAACCAACCAACAGTTGGTGCGACAGATGATGGCGCTGGGCGACAAAATAGAGCTGCATACCTTCGGCAAATTCTCGCCGTTTAGCGGCGCGAACGTGGTCAATCATGGATTTGAAACCGACAAGCGCATACTGATGAGTGCGCTTAACCTGATGGATGGACTGGTGTTCAGCTCGCGAGTGGATAACTACCCGCTGATTTTATGCGAAGCGCTTTCTATCGGCGTACCGGTGATTGCCACGCACAGTGAGGCCGCGCAGGAAGTGCTGGCGAAATCGGGGGGCAAAACCTTCAGTGAAGAGGATGTCCTGCAGCTGGTGCAGTGCAATAAAACGGCGATCGCGCAGGCGGTATTCGGTACGTCGCTGGCGGCCTTTCGCCAGCGCAGCCGCAGCGCCTACAGCGGCCAACAGATGCTGGAGGACTATGTCTCGTTCTATCAGAATCTGTAGCTATTTGATGCTGCCACTGCTGTATCTGCTGGTCAACGTCAAGCTTGTGCAGTTGGGGGAAAGTTTTCCGGTCACCGTGGTCACGTTTTTGCCGCTGCTGTTGTTGCTGTTTGTTGAGCGTATCAATATCAAAAAACTGCTGATTGCGCTGGGGATTGGCGGTGGGCTGACGGCCTTTAATTACCTGTTTGGTCAGTCGCTGGATGCCAGCAAATATGTGACTTCCACCATGCTGTTTGTCTATACGGTGATCATTATTGGCATGGTCTGGAGTATTCGCTTTAAAACCGTCTCCCCGCATAACCACCGTAAGATTTTACGTTTTTTCTGGCTGGTGGTGGGGCTGGTGGTGGCGCTGGCTGCGGTTGAGATGGCGCAGATTATTCTCACCGGTGGCAGCAGTTTAATGGAAACAATTTCGAAATATCTTATTTACAGCAACAGTTATGTTCTGAACTTTATTAAGTTTGGTGGTAAACGAACTACCGCGCTTTATTTCGAACCGGCATTCTTTGCTCTGGCATTAATCTCAATTTGGCTCAGCATCAAGCAGTTTGGTATCAAAACGCCTAAGACCGATGCTATGATTCTGGCAGGGGTGATATTATCAGGATCATTTTCAGGGGTAATGACCTTTATTTTATTTTACCTGCTGGAGTGGGCATTTCAGTATCTGAACAAAGAAGCGATAAAAAAGAAGTTACCGCTGGCGATAATCTCACTTAGCGTGTTTATGGTTGGCGTAATATTTGCTTTCCCCTACATTGCCGCACGACTTGGTGATTTAGGCACGGAAGGGTCGTCATCGTATTACCGTATTGTGGGGCCGCTGGTGATGGTCGGTTATTCATTGCTCAATATCGATGGCGTAGTCAGATTTGGCTCACTTTATGAATATGTAGCGTCATTCGGAATCTTTAACGGTGCAGATGTCGGAAAAACAATAGACAATGGTTTGTATCTGCTGATTATTTATTTCTCATGGTTCGCTGTGATATTAGCGGTGTGGTACATGGGAAAGGTTCTGAAAATGATGTTGAATGCGTTTGGCGATAATCCGAATTATCAGGTGCAGCTTTATCTTTTTACGCCGCTGTCGCTGTTTTTTACCGGTTCAGTATTTAGCCCGGAATATGCGTTTTTAATTGTTTGTCCATTTATTTTGCGCAAGGCGCTAAATATCGCGAGGTAATTCCTATGCTGCTCACTATTATCACCGTCGCCTTTCGTAATCTGCAGGGAATCGTCAAAACCCACGCATCGCTAGCCCATCTGGCGCAGGCGGGCGACATCAGCTTTGAATGGATTGTGATCGATGGCGGTTCTGCGGACGGTACGCAGGCGTTTCTGGAAAGTCTCAACGGTGAGCACCGGTTACGGTTTGTCAGCGAACCGGACAACGGTATTTATGATGCGATGAACAAAGGCATTGCCCTGGCGCGAGGGCGGTTCGCACTGTTTCTGAACTCCGGGGATATTCTGCATGCGGATGCTGCGTCATTTATCCGCCAGCTCAAAACGCAAAGCGACAAGGCGATGGTGATCGGCGATGCACTGCTGGATTTTGGCGATGGAAACAAAATTAAGCGTCGTGCCAAGCCCGGTTGGTATATTTACCACAGCCTGCCGGCCAGTCATCAGGCGATATTTTTTCCGGTCAGTGGACTGCATACCTGGCGCTACGATCTGCAATTTAACGTGTCGTCTGATTATGCGCTGGCCGCAAAATTATATAAATCTGGTTATGCCTTTAAAAAATTAAGCGGCCTGGTCTCTGAGTTTTCTATGGGCGGCGTATCGACGACAAATAATCTTGAGTTATGTCGGGATGCAAAAAAGGTCCAGCGTCAGATATTACATATGCCGGGCTTTTGGGCCGAACTGTCCTGGCATTTGCGCTTACGCACCACCGGTAAGGCCAAAACCTTATATGGCAAAATGTAAGGGGTAACTATGCAGGATTTAAAAGGCTTCACGATGCCGAAAGGCTTTCGCGGAGGTGGTGCAATTAAAGTGCAATTATGGTGGGCGGTACAGTCAACATTATTTCGACTATCACCGCAGGTGATGTACCGCTGGCGCGCATTTTTATTACGTTTATTCGGCGCGAAGATAGGAAAAAACGTCGTTATTCGACCTTCAGTAAAAATAACCTATCCGTGGAAATTAACCCTGGGTGATTACGCATGGGTGGGTGATGACGCGGTGTTATATACGCTGGGCACGATTACGATTGGTGCCAATGCTGTTATCTCGCAAAAAAGTTATTTATGTACCGGTAGCCATGATTATGCCAGCCCGCACTTTGATATTAACGCCACGCCGATTGTGATCGGCGAGAAATGCTGGCTGGCGACAGATGTATTTGTCGCACCCGGCGTGACGATTGGGGCGGGCACCGTCGTCGGGGCGCGAAGCAGCGTTTTTAAATCGCTGCCCGCCAATGCCGTTTGTCGAGGAAATCCTGCGGTCGTAACGCGCGAACGCGTTGAGAAAGTTACTCCCTGAGGGGATCATTTAAGAGGTGTAAACATGTCAAAAGTCGCTCTCATTACTGGCGTAACCGGGCAGGATGGTTCTTACCTGGCAGAACTTCTGTTGGAAAAAGGGTATGAAGTTCATGGGATTAAACGTCGTGCGTCGTCGTTTAACACCGAGCGAGTGGATCATATTTATCAGGATCCGCACTCGGGTAATCCGAAATTTCATCTGCATTACGGCGATCTGACGGATACCTCCAACCTGACCCGTATTTTACAGGAAGTTCAGCCGGATGAAGTCTATAACCTCGGGGCGATGAGCCACGTGGCAGTATCGTTTGAATCCCCGGAATACACCGCGGACGTCGATGCGATTGGTACGCTGCGCCTGTTGGAGGCGATCCGCTTCCTCGGTCTCGAAAAGAAAACCCGCTTCTATCAGGCCTCCACATCTGAACTGTACGGCCTGGTACAGGAAACGCCGCAGAAAGAGACCACGCCGTTCTACCCACGTTCTCCGTATGCGGTCGCCAAACTGTACGCCTACTGGATAACCGTCAATTACCGTGAATCCTACGGCATGTTCGCCTGCAACGGCATTCTGTTTAACCATGAGTCTCCGCGCCGGGGCGAAACGTTCGTTACCCGCAAAATTACCCGGGCGATTGCCAACATTGCGCAGGGGCTGGAGTCGTGTCTGTATCTCGGCAACATGGATTCCCTGCGTGACTGGGGCCACGCCAAAGATTACGTGCGCATGCAGTGGATGATGCTGCAACAGGATCAGCCGGAAGATTTTGTTATTGCCACCGGCGTGCAGTACTCCGTGCGCCAGTTTGTCGAAATGGCGGCCGCGCAGCTGGGCATTAAATTGCGTTTTGAAGGGCAGGGCGTTGAGGAGAAAGGCATTGTCGTGTCTGTGACCGGACACGATGCGCCGGGCGTGAAGCCGGGTGACGTGATGATTGCGGTCGATCCGCGTTATTTCCGTCCGGCAGAAGTCGAAACGTTGCTCGGTGACCCGGCAAAAGCGCACGACAAGCTAGGCTGGAAGCCGGAAATCACCCTGAGCCAGATGGTCAGTGAAATGGTTGCCAACGATCTGGAAGCGGCGAAGAAACATTCTCTGCTGAAATCTCACGGCTATGAGGTCGCCATCGCGCTGGAGTACTGAGGATGATGAAACAACGTATTTTTGTGGCGGGCCATCGCGGGATGGTGGGATCCGCCATCGTCAGGCTGCTGGCCACGCGCGACAACGTGGAGCTGGTGTTGCGTACCCGTGACGAACTCAATCTGCTGGATGCCCGTGCGGTGCAGCATTTTTTTGCCACCGAACGTATCGACCAGGTGTACCTGGCGGCGGCGAAAGTGGGTGGAATCGTGGCAAACAATACTTACCCCGCTGATTTTATTTACGAAAATATGATGATTGAGAGCAACATCATTCACGCGGCGCACTGCCACAACGTGAACACGCTGCTGTTTCTCGGTTCATCCTGTATTTATCCGAAGCGGGCTAACCAGCCGATGCGCGAAAGCGAACTGTTGCAGGGAACGCTCGAGACCACTAATGAGCCCTACGCGATTGCCAAAATTGCCGGGATCAAACTGTGCGAGTCGTATAACCGTCAGTACGGCCGCGATTACCGCTCGGTGATGCCCACCAATCTGTACGGGCCGCAGGATAACTTTCATCCGAGTAACTCGCACGTGATCCCGGCACTGCTGCGCCGCTTTCATGAAGCCTGCGCACAAAATGCGCCGGATGTAGTGGTGTGGGGGAGCGGCACGCCAATGCGCGAGTTCCTGCACGTGGATGACATGGCTGCCGCCAGCATTCATGTGATGGAACTGGACCGCGAGGTCTGGCAGGAGCACACCCAGCCGATGTTGTCGCACATTAACGTGGGAACCGGCGTGGACTGCACCATTCGCGAACTGGCGCAAACGGTCGCGAAGGTCGTGGGCTACAAAGGTCGCGTGGTGTTTGACGCCAGCAAACCCGACGGTACGCCACGCAAATTGCTGGATGTTACGCGTTTACACCAGTTGGGCTGGTACCACGAGGTCTCGCTGGAGGACGGGCTTGCCAGCACGTATCAGTGGTTCCTTGAAAATCAGCAGCGGTACCGGGGGTAAATATGTTTTTACGTCAGGAAGAATTTGCCACGGTAGTGCGCTGTGCGCCGCTGATTTCCATTGATTTGCTGGTGGAAAATGCGCGCGGTGAGTACCTGCTGGGCCAACGCCTCAACCGTCCCGCTCAGGGACTTTGGTTTGTGCCAGGAGGACGCGTGCAGAAGGATGAACGGCTTGAGAACGCGTTTGAGCGCCTGACGTTGGCGGAACTGGGGTTACGTTTGCCGCTGTCTTCCGCGGAGTTTTACGGCGTCTGGCAGCACTTCTATGACGATAACTTTTCGGGTACCGATTTCACCACCCATTATGTGGTGCTCGGTTTTCGCCTGAAGGTGAGCGAGGCAGACCTGCGTCTGCCCGATTCCCAGCATGACGACTACCGCTGGCTGACGCCGAAGGCGTTGCTGGCCAGCGATAACGTTCACGATAACAGCCGGGCGTACTTTATGCCGCAACGTCAGGCCGGAGTGCCGGGCTTATGAAAATTCTGGTGTACGGCATTAATTATTCGCCGGAACTGACCGGGATCGGCAAATACACCGGCGAAATGGTGGAGTGGATGGCGCAAGCCGGGCATGAAGTACGGGTGATCACCGCGCCGCCTTACTACCCGCAATGGAAAGTGAACGGCCGTTATTCCGCCTGGCGTTATCGTCGGGAAGAAGGCGATGCCACCGTCTGGCGCTGTCCGTTGTATGTGCCAAAGCAGCCCTCAACGCTGAAACGTCTGCTGCATTTGGGCAGTTTTGCCGTGAGCAGTTTTTTCCCGCTGATGGCGCAGCGACGCTGGAAGCCCGATCGCATTATTGGCGTGGTGCCGACGCTGTTTTGCACACCGGGGATGCGCCTGCTGGCGAAACTCTCCGGGGCACGCACGCTGCTGCACATTCAGGATTATGAAGTTGACGCCATGCTTGGCCTCGGAATGGCCGGGAACAGCAGGGGCGGCAAAGTGGCCACATTGGCCAGCGCGTTTGAACGCAGCGGCCTGCATAACGTCGACTATGTCTCAACCATCTCGCGTTCGATGATGAATAAAGCGCAGGAAAAAGGGGTCGCTGAAGAAAAGGTCATCTTCTTTCCTAACTGGTCTGAAGTGGCGCGATTTCGCGACGTGACCGCGGATGATGCCCGGGCGTTGCGGCAAAAACTCGGTGTGCCTGAAGGAAAAAAAATCATTCTTTACTCGGGCAACATCGGTGAAAAGCAGGGACTGGAGAGCGTGATTGATGCCGCCGACGGGCTTAGTGCTCAGCCCTGGCTGTTTGTGATTGTCGGGCAGGGCGGCGGCAAGGCGCGACTGGAAAACAGGGTTCGCGAGCGCGGCCTGGAAAACGTTAAATTTTTTCCCCTGCAATCTTATGACGCACTGCCTGCGCTGCTGAAGATGGCCGACTGTCATTTAGTGGTGCAAAAGCGCGGTGCGGCGGATGCGGTATTGCCCTCCAAGCTGACCAATATTCTTGCCGTGGGTGGCAATGCGGTGATCACCGCCGAGCCTGATACCGAACTGGGCCAGCTCTGCGAGGACCATCCGGGGATTGCGGTATGCGTGGAGCCGGAGTCGGTGAGCGCGCTGGTGGCCGGAATTACCCAGGCGCTAATCATGCCTGACATCAACACGGTGGCACGTGACTATGCCGAACGCACGCTGGAAAAAGACCGCGTGCTTAGCCAATTTATTGCAGATATACGGGGATAAATCATGCGTCAACGCACACTCTTTCCGGTGGTGATGGCCGGTGGCTCCGGTAGCCGGTTGTGGCCGCTGTCCCGCGTCCTGTATCCCAAGCAGTTCCTGTGCCTGAAGGGCGAACTCACCATGCTGCAAACCACGATATGCCGTCTGAACGGCGTGGAGTGCGAAAGCCCGGTGGTTATCTGCAACGAGCAGCATCGCTTTATCGTTGCCGAACAACTCAGACAACTCAACAAGTTGACCGAAAATATCATTCTGGAGCCCGCCGGGCGTAATACCGCCCCGGCGATTGCGCTGGCCGCGCTGGCGGCAAAACGTCACAGTCCGGACGTTGACCCGCTGATGCTGGTGCTGGCGGCAGATCATGTGATTACTGACGAAGAGGCGTTTCGCGAGGCGGTTCGCAATGCGATGCCTTATGCCGAGGCGGGCAAACTGGTGACATTTGGTATCGTGCCGGACTCGGCACAGACCGGCTACGGCTATATTCGTCGCGGTGACGTTTGCCCCGCAACTACCGATACGGTTGCCTTTGCGGTGGCACAGTTTGTGGAAAAACCGGATCAGGACACCGCACAAGCCTACGTGGCAAGCGGAGACTATTACTGGAACAGCGGCATGTTTCTGTTTCGTGCCGGGCGCTATCTGGAAGAGCTGAAAAAGTACCGCCCCGATATTCTGAGCGCCTGCGAAAAGGCAATGAGCACGGTCGATCCCGATCTCGATTTTGTCCGTGTTGATGAAGAGGCGTTTCTCGCCTGCCCGGAAGAGTCGGTGGACTATGCGGTGATGGAACATACCGCGGACGCGGTGGTGATGCCAATGAGCGCGGGCTGGAGTGACGTGGGATCGTGGTCTTCGCTGTGGGAGATCAGCGCTCATACCGCCGAAGGCAACGTGCATCACGGCGACGTGATCAGCCATAAAACCGAAAACAGCTACGTGTACGCGGAGTCCGGACTGGTGACCACAGTCGGAGTGAAAGACCTGGTGGTGGTGCAGACCAAAGACGCGGTGCTGATAGCCGATCGCAACGCGGTCCAGGATGTGAAAAAAGTGGTGGAGCAGATTAAAGCTGACGGCCGCCATGAGCATCATATTCACCGCGAAGTGTACCGCCCGTGGGGCAAGTATGACTCCATCGACGCCGGAGAACGTTACCAGGTTAAACGCATTACCGTAAAACCGGGCGAGGGATTGTCGGTGCAGATGCACCATCACCGCGCAGAGCATTGGGTGGTGGTGGCTGGGACGGCGAAGGTGACGATCGATGATGACATCAAACTGCTCGGCGAAAACGAGTCTGTCTATATCCCTCTGGGAGCGACGCACTGTCTGGAGAACCCCGGAAAAATCCCGCTCGATCTGATTGAAGTGCGATCGGGATCCTACCTCGAAGAGGACGACGTAGTGCGCTTTGCCGATCGCTACGGGCGCACCTGATACCGGATGCGCAGCGCTTATCCGACCTACAACACTGTAGGCCCGCTAAGCGCAGCGCATCCGGGTAATCAACAACAACCACCTATTTTGGCCATATTCCGGTCAGGGCCAACTGTTGCCTGAAGAAGGGTAAAACATGACGACATTAACCTGTTTCAAAGCCTACGACATTCGCGGCAGGCTGGGCGAAGAGCTCAATGAAGACATCGCCTGGCGCATTGGCCGCGCCTGCGGTGAGTATCTGCAACCGAAAACCATGGTGCTGGGCGGTGATGTCCGCCTGACCAGCAACGCATTGAAGATGGCGCTGGCAAAAGGGCTGCAGGATGCGGGCGTGGATGTGCTGGATATCGGCATGTCGGGTACCGAAGAGATTTACTTCGCCACCTTCCACCTCGGCGTGGACGGCGGTATTGAAGTGACCGCCAGCCATAATCCGCTGGATTACAACGGCATGAAGCTGGTACGTGAGGGCGCGCGGCCCATCAGCGGCGATAGCGGTCTGCGCGAGATCCAACGGCTGGCGGAAGCCAACGACTTCCCGCCTGTGGATGCGTCCCGACGTGGCCGTTACACCGTAATCAATCCTCGCGCGGCTTACATTGACCATCTGCTTGGTTACATCGACGTCAAAAACCTTAAACCGATGAAGCTGGTGCTTAACGCCGGTAACGGCGCGGCAGGCCCGGTGCTGGACGCCATTGAAGCCCGTTTTCAGTCTCTTGGTGTCCCGGTTGAATTGATAACAATCCACAACACGCCTGACGGCACCTTCCCGAACGGTATTCCCAACCCGCTGCTGCCGGAATGCCGGGCGGATACCCGTAATGCGGTGATTGAACACGGCGCGGATATGGGGATTGCCTTTGACGGCGATTTTGACCGTTGCTTCCTGTTTGATGAGAACGGCCAGTTTATTGAGGGCTACTACATTGTCGGCCTGCTGGCGGAGGCGTTTCTGGAGAAAAATCCGGGCTCGAAGATCATTCATGACCCGCGTCTGTCGTGGAACACGGTCGATGTGGTGACGGCGGCGGGTGGTAAGCCGGTGATGTCGAAAACCGGTCATGCCTTCATTAAAGAACGAATGCGTCATGAAGATGCCATTTACGGTGGCGAAATGAGCGCCCATCACTATTTTCGTGATTTTGCCTACTGCGACAGCGGAATGATCCCGTGGCTGCTGGTAGCGGAACTGGTGTGCCTGAAAGGACAGCGGCTTGGCGAACTGGTTCGCGACCGCATGGCGGCGTATCCGGCGAGCGGGGAAATCAATAGCACTCTGGCAGAGCCGAAGGTGGCGATTGACCGGGTAGAGCAGCATTTCTCCGGCGAGGCGCTGGCGGTGGACAGAACCGATGGTATCAGCATGTCGTTTGTCGACTGGCGCTTCAATTTACGTTCCTCCAATACCGAACCGGTGGTGCGCCTGAACGTGGAATCGCGCGGAGACATTCCGTTGATGGAAGCGCGAACGCGCACTCTTCTGGCGTTGCTGAATCAGTAATGCCGGTGCTTCCCTTGCCCTACAGTGGGCAAGGGGTGACTAACAGGAACCACGATGACACATCTAAAAAAGCGCCAACGCGCGAAAACCAATGCGTCGTTAATCTCAATGGTGCAACGCTTTTCAGATATCACCATCATGTTTGGCGGACTGTGGCTGGTCTGTGAACTGAGCGGTTTGCCCTTCCTGTACATGCACCTGCTGGTGGCGTTGATCACGCTGGTGGTTTTTCAGATGCTGGGGGGGATCACCGATTTTTACCGTTCCTGGCGCGGCGTCAAAATTTCCACCGAGCTGGTGCTGCTGCTGCAAAACTGGACGCTGAGCCTGGTCTTCAGCGCAGGGTTAATTGCCTTTAACAACGATTTTGATAACCGATTCGCCGTCTGGCTGGCGTGGTATCTGCTGTCCAGCGTCGGTCTGCTGCTGTGTCGCGCGTTTATTCGCTACATTGCAGGGTGGCTGCGCAATCGTGGATATAACACCCGTCGGGTGGCGGTAGCGGGCGATCTCCCTGCCGGACAGCTGCTGCTGGACAGCTTTCGTCATGAACCGTGGCTGGGCTTTGAAGTAGCGGGCGTCTATCACGATCCCGTCCCAGGAAAAAACTCCCGCGACTGGGCCGGAAATCTGCAACAGCTGGTGGATGACGCTAAAGCTGCCCGCATTCACAATGTCTATATCGCCATGTCGATGAATGACGGCACCCGCGTAAAAAAACTGGTGCGCGACCTGGCCGACACCACCTGTTCGGTGATCCTGATCCCCGACGTCTTTACCTTCAACATCCTGCATTCACGCATTGAAGAGATGAATGGCGTGCCGGTGGTGCCGCTGTACGACACGCCGCTGTCGGGCATTAATCGCTTGCTGAAACGCGCGGAAGATATCGTGCTGGCTTCGCTGATCCTGCTGCTGATTTCCCCGGTGCTGTGCGGCATTGCGCTGACGGTGAAGCTCACCTCAAAGGGGCCGGTGATTTTCCGCCAGACCCGCTACGGCATGGACGGCAAGCCGATCAAGGTGTGGAAGTTTCGCTCGATGAAGGTGATGGAAAACGACGCGGTCGTCACCCAGGCGACACAAAACGATCCGCGCGTCACCCGTGTGGGTAATTTCCTGCGCCGCACCTCGCTCGATGAGCTGCCGCAGTTTATTAACGTGCTGACCGGTGGTATGTCGATCGTCGGGCCGCGCCCGCACGCGGTGGCACACAACGAGCAATACCGCACGCTTATTGAAGGCTACATGCTGCGCCATAAGGTGAAACCCGGCATTACCGGCTGGGCACAAATCAACGGCTGGCGCGGGGAAACCGACACGCTGGAAAAAATGGAAAAACGAGTGGAATTTGACCTTGAGTACATTCGCGAATGGAGCGTGTGGTTCGATATCAAGATTGTTTTTCTGACGGTATTTAAGGGTTTTGTTAACAAAGCGGCGTATTAAACATGAGCTTACGAGAAAAAACCCTTAACGGTGCCAAGTGGTCGGCGATTGCCACGGTTTTCATCATTGGCCTTGGGCTGATTCAGATGACCGTGCTGGCGCGCATCATTGACGCCCATCAGTTCGGTCTGCTGACCGTGTCGCTGGTGATTATCGCGCTGGCCGATACGCTCTCCGACTTCGGCATTGCCAACTCCATTATCCAGCGCAAAGCGATTGGTTATCTTGAACTTACCACCCTGTATTGGCTGAACGTCGGGCTGGGTATGGTGGTGTGCCTGGCGATGTTCCTGCTCAGTGAGGTGATTGCTGATGTCCTGAATAACCCCGACCTGGCACCGCTGATTAAAACGCTGTCGCTGGCGTTTGTGCTGATCCCGCACGGGCAGCAGTTCCGTGCGCTGATGCAAAAGGACATGGCGTTCAACAAAATTGGCATGATTGAAACCAGCGCGGTACTGGCCGGGTTTACCGTGACCGTGATCGGCGCCCATTTCTGGCCGCTGGCGATGACTGCCATTCTGGGGTATCTGGTGAACTGCGCGCTGCGTACGCTGCTGTTTGGTTATTTGGGTCGCCAGATTTACCGCCCCGGGCTGCATTTTTCACTTGCATCGGTGATGTCGAATCTGCGCTTTGGTGCCTGGCTGACGGCCGACAGCATCATCAATTATGTCAATACCAACCTTTCCACGCTGGTGCTGGCCCGAACGCTGGGCGCAGGCGTGGCGGGCGGATTTAATCTGGCCTGGAACGTGGCGGTGGTCCCGCCCATCAAGCTGAACCCGATTATCACCCGCGTGCTGTTTCCGGCGTTTGCCAAAATACAGGACGACAGCGAAAAACTGCGGGTGAATTTTTACAAGCTCCTGTCGGTGGTCGGCATTATCAACTTCCCGGCGCTGCTGGGCCTGATGGTAGTGGCGAACAATCTGGTACCGCTGGTGTTCGGTGAGAAATGGCGCGCCATCGTCCCCATCCTGCAATTGCTGTGCGTCGTTGGGCTGCTGCGCTCTGTCGGTAATCCGATAGGTTCGCTGCTGATGGCAAAAGCCCGCGTTGATATCAGCTTCAAATTCAATGTCTTCAAAACCTGTCTCTTTATTCCGGCCATTCTCGTTGGCGGACATCTGGCAGGCGCGATGGGCGTGACGCTGGGCTTTTTGCTGGTGCAGGTAGTCAACACCATTCTCAGCTACTTCGTGATGATTAAACCGGTGCTGGGGCCGAGCTACAGGCAGTACATGCTCAGCCTGTGGCTGCCGTTTTATCTCTCCATACCGACGCTGGTGATTAGCTATGGACTGGGCATTGTGCTGCAGGGCCAACTGGCGTTAAGCCTGCTGCTGGGTCTGCAGGTAGCGGCGGGCGTGCTGGCATTTGCGGTGACGATTGTGCTGTCGCGCCACCCGCTGGTGGCGGAACTCAAACGCCCGTTTTGCCGCAGTGAAAAAATGAAAACCTTGCTCCGCGCAGGCTGAATTGGGTTTGTTGTAGGTCGGATAAGGCGACAGCCGCCATCCGGCAATGATTGAAAGAGGTCATGATGAAAGTATTAATTCTCGGCAACCATACCTGCGGCAACCGTGGCGACAGCGCCATTTTGCGCGGTTTGCTGGATGCCATTAACACGCTGCAACCGCAGACGGAAGTGGATGTGATGAGCCGTTATCCGGTGAGCTCTTCCTGGCTGCTCAATCGCCCGGTGATGGGGGATCCGCTGTATTCGCAGATGAAGCAGCACAATAACGCCGCCGGCGTAGTGGGGCGGGTGAAGAAAGTCCTGCGTCGGCGCTATCAGCATCAGGTTTTGCTCTCGCGCGTGACCGATTCCGGTAACCTGCGCAATATCGCCATTGCCCAGGGGTTTACTGATTTTGTCCGTCTGCTGTCGCGCTATGACGCCATCATCCAGGTGGGGGGATCGTTTTTTGTCGATCTGTACGGCGTGCCGCAGTTTGAACATGCTCTGTGCACATTTATGGCGAAAAAGCCGCTGTACATGATCGGTCACAGCGTCGGGCCGTTCCAGGATGCACAATTTAACCAACTGGCAAATTACGTCTTCGGCCACTGTAATGCCCTGATTTTGCGTGAGTCCGTCAGTCTGGACTTGATGAAACGCAGCGAAATCACTACCGAGAAAGTGGAGCACGGCGTCGATACCGCCTGGCTGGTTGATAATCATCAGGCCGATTTTGAACCCAGCTATGCCGTCCGGCACTGGCTACACACAGTGGCACAGCAAAAAACCGTCGCCATCACCCTGCGGGAGCTGGCGCCGTTTGATAAACGTCTGGGCACCACGCAGCAGGCCTATGAGCAGGCGTTTGCCGGGGTGGTGAACCGTATCCTCGACGAGGGTTACCAGGTGATGGCGCTGTCAACCTGTACCGGCATCGACAGTTACAACAAAGATGACCGCATGGTAGCACTGAACCTGCGTCAGTACGTTAACGATCCGGCCCGATATCATGTGGTGATGGACGAACTGAACGACCTCGAGATGGGGAAAATTCTCGGGGCGTGCGAGTTAACCGTGGGCACCCGTCTGCACTCCGCCATTATTTCCATGAACTTTGATACCCCGGCGATTGCCATCAACTACGAGCATAAATCAGCGGGGATTATGCAGCAGCTGGGGCTGTCGGAGATGGCGATTGACATCAGCTATCTGCTGGACGGCAGTCTGCAAACGCAGGTGGCCGACGTGCTCGGGCAGTTGCCAGCCCTCAGTATACGGCTGAAAGAGGCCGTGCAGCGTGAGCGTGAACACGGCATGCGCATGGTGCAATCGGTACTGACGCGCATTGAGGAGCAAAAATGAAGGTTGGCTTTTTTCTGCTTAAATTTCCGCTCTCATCTGAGACCTTTGTGCTGAATCAGATAACCGCGTTTATCGATATGGGTCATGACGTCGAAATTGTCGCATTGCACAAGGGCGATCTCGAAAACACACATGCTGCCTATGAGGCGTACCGATTAGCAGACAAAACGCACTGGCTGCTCGACGAGCCGCAAGGCAAGCGAGCTAAGCTGCAATACCGGGGCGTGGCGGCGTGGCAGGGCATTAGCCGGGCTGCGACCTGGAAAGCGCTGAATATCTCTCGCTATGGCGAAGAGGCGCGCAACCTAATTCTGGCGGCGATATGCGGGTTAACCCGTAAAACGTTTCATGCCGACGTGTTTATTGCCCACTTTGGACCGGCGGGCGTGACGGCGGCGAAGCTGCGTGAACTGGGCGTGTTAAGCGGCAAAATTGCCACGGTGTTTCATGGCATTGACATTTCGCACCGGGAGGTGCTCGCCCGCTATACTCCGGAGTATCAAACGCTGTTTCAGCGCGGCGATCTGATGCTGCCCATCAGCCATCTGTGGGCCGGAAGGTTAAAAAATATGGGCTGTCCGCCGCAGAAGATTGCCGTATCGCGCATGGGTATTGATATGACGCGCTTTACCCCCCGCGAGATGAAAGTGCCGGGAGAAACGCTGGAAATTCTTTCGGTTGCGCGACTCACCGAGAAAAAAGGGCTGCATGTGGCTATCGAAGCCTGTCGTCAGCTAAAAGCGCAGGGTGTGGCGTTTCGGTATCGCATTCTGGGAATTGGCCCGTGGGAGCGGCGCCTGCGCACGCTGATTGAACAGTATCAACTCGATGATGTGATTGAGATGTCCGGCTTTATGCCCAGTCATCAGGTCAAAGCGATGTTAGAACAGGCGGATGTATTTCTGCTGCCCTCCATCACGGGAGCGGATGGCGACATGGAGGGGATCCCGGTAGCGTTGATGGAGGCGATGGCGGTGGGGATCCCGGTAGTGTCTACTGTTCACAGCGGTATTCCTGAGCTGGTGGAGTCCGGTAAGTCCGGCTGGCTGGCGCCTGAAAACGATGCGCAGTCGCTGGCTGAACGGCTGGCGGCGTTCAGCCAGCTTGATAGTCAGGAGGTGACACCGATTGTGCTGCGCGCGCGTGAAAAAATCGCCACGGAATTCAATCAATACGCCATCAATAAACAGTTAGCCAGCCTGCTGCACGCGCTGTAAACCGAGGTTGTATGCCAGAGAAAAAACTCTCCCGACGTACCTTTATTACGGCAGGCTCTGCGCTTGTCGTACTCCATTCTCCCGCTGTAAGGGCGCTGGAAGCCGCGCGCAGCGTCAATATTCAGGATTATAACCCGAATGACTGGGTCGCTTCTTTCCTCCAGGCCTTCGCTGAGGGGCAAACCGTCGTGGTCCCTGCGGGTGTGGTCTGTGAAAACATGAATACCGGCGTATTTATCCCACCGGGCAAAACGTTACGCATACTTGGACGCGTGAGCGGCAACGGGCGCGGGCGGTTTGTTCTGCAGGAGGGAAGTCAGGTAACCGGGGAGGGCAGTGGGAGCCTGCACAATATCACCCTCGACGTGCGGGGTTCAGATTGTGTTATCAAAGGACTGGCGATGAGCGGTTTCGGCCCGGTGACACAAATTTATATCGGCGGCAAGACCCCGCGGCAGATGCGCAATCTGATGATTGATGATATCAGCGTCAGCCACGCGAACTATGGCATCCTGCGCCAGGGATTTCACAACCAGATGGACGGCGTACGGATCACTAACGGTCATTTTAGTGATTTGCAGGGCGATGCCATCGAGTGGAATGTGGCGATTAACGACCGCGACATTCTCATCTCGGATCATGTTATTGAGCGCATTAACTGTACCAATGGCAACGTGAACTGGGGAATTGGCATCGGACTGGCGGGCAGCACGTATGACAATAGCTACCCGGACGCGCAGGCGGTGAAAAACTTTGTGGTGGCGAATATCACCGGTTCTGATTGTCGCCAGTTAGTCCACGTGGAGAACGGCAAGCACTTTATCATTCGTAACGTTAATGCCCGCAACATCACTCCGGATTTCAGTAAGAAAGCGGGCATCGATAATGCCACGATAGCTATTTATGGTTGTGACAATTTCGTTATTGATAATATCAATATGAAACAGAGTGCAGGCATGTTAATTGGTTACGGCGTCATCAAAGGGCGATATTTATCTATCCCGCAAAACTTTAAGCTAAATAATATTCATCTGGATAACAGTCAGCTCGAGTCTACATTACGCGGTATTCAAATTTCATCAGGCAATGCAACGTCGTTTGTCGCCATTACCAACGTGGAGATGACGCGGGCGACGCTGGAACTGCACAATCAACCGCAACATCTTTTTTTACGCAATATTAAGGTGATGCAAAAATCCGCGGTTGGGCCCGCGCTGAAGATGCACTTCGATCTTCGTCAGGACGTGCGCGGCAAGTTTATGGCTAAACAGGACACGCTGCTGTCACTGGCCAACGTCCATGCGGTGAATGAAACCGGGCAAAGCTCGGTTGATATCGACAGAGTGAATCATCAGGTGGTGAACGTCGAGGCGGTGAATTTTCGACTGCCGGAGCGGGGAAGGTAATTTTACGACCATTCCTGGCTAAAGGGCTGCAGCTTGGGATTATGATTACTGCATTCTGGGGATAAGCGGCGTAACATACTCGCCAACTGAACGATGTAATTCATACTGGCTAAAACACGCTAAAAAGCTATAATTCAGCAACTATAAAATAGGTGAATGACTTAATGGTTAATTTGAAAGCAGTTATTCCGGTAGCGGGTCTGGGGATGCATATGTTGCCTGCCACGAAGGCCATCCCTAAAGAGATGCTACCGATCGTCGACAAGCCGATGATTCAGTACATTATCGACGAGGTTGTGGCTGCTGGGATCAAAGAAATCGTTCTGGTGACGCACGCATCCAAGAATGCCGTTGAGAACCACTTCGACACCTCTTATGAATTAGAATCACTTCTTGAGCAGCGCGTGAAGCGTCAACTGTTGGCAGAAGTACAGTCCATCTGTCCGCCGGGCGTGACCATTATGAACGTGCGCCAGGCGCAATTGCTGGGTCTGGGCCATTCTATCCTCTGCGCGCGCCCCATCGTCGGTGACAACCCATTTGTGGTGGTGCTGCCTGATGTTGTGCTTGATACGGCGAGTGCCGATCCGCTGCGTTACAACCTTGCCGCGATGGTGGCACGTTTTAATGAAACCGGGCGCAGCCAGGTGCTGGCCAAGCGTATGGATGGCGATCTTTCTGAGTACTCGGTCATTCAGACCAAAGAAGCGTTAGATAACGAAGGTAAAGTCAGCCGCATCGTTGAATTCATTGAAAAACCCGATCAGCCGCAAACGCTGGATTCCGATCTGATGGCAGTAGGGCGCTATGTGCTGTCAGCTGATATCTGGGCTGAACTGGAAAAAACGGAACCTGGTGCCTGGGGGCGTATTCAGTTAACGGATGCTATTGCTGAACTGGCGAAAAAGCAGTCTGTTGATGCCATGCTGATGACCGGAGATAGCTACGATTGTGGTAAGAAAATGGGCTACATGCAGGCATTTGTGAAGTACGGACTGCGCAACCTGAAGGAAGGGCCGAAGTTCAGGGGTCGAATTTTAAAACTGCTGAGCTAGTGCCACTGCAACTATCATTGCCCAGGATTTGCACCAAGTATCGCAGCAGTATATGTAAAGAGTAATGATTTGTCTGATACCCGCAGCATGCTGCTACAAATGTTTTTCATAAATTTCAAATACTAAAACAGGTAGGCCAGTAAGAAATTACTGGTCTGCATAGGGACATTTTTCTTGTCTACACCGTAAATACATAAGAGAATATCCGGCTTAGATATTCCTTAATTCAGGGGCTGTCTGTGATTTTTTAGCCCAACAAAACGTGAGCAGTGTCCTGGTAGCTGTAGAGCCAGTGCGGTAGCGTGCCCAATTCTCGTTGAATGGAGATGATATTATTCTATCATTTTGTTATTAACTAACTGATAAATAAGGTTTTTACGGGTGTTTGTGATGATTATAAAAATCACAATCATCGCCCCTTTCCTTGGGCAAGACATCAAATCGTACTTATCCGTTAAAACTTGAATTACGGTAGTTCTGGCTGCAAAGTGAACAGTGTTTGACTGGTAAGAGATTATAAGTATGTAACTATCCGATTTGAGTACGGTTACTACAGCTTATCTACACTTATAAGAGTCATTATCATATTAATAAATGAATCATACAGGGACATCGCTGTCTTAGAATTCAAATAATTTATTATATTGTTAAGATAAGTACTCTTGATGTAGTATGCTATTCTCCTTCTAACTCCATTATATTTATTTTGAAATGTTTAAGAGTCTATAATATGAAGTATAGTATTGGATATATTTATGATTTAATCTTGATTATTACGCAGAAAGAATTGAAAGTGAGATATAAAAATAGCATACTTGGCTATGTATGGTCTGTTGCAAATCCTTTATTATTTGCAATGATTTATTATTTCATATTCAAATTGATTTTGAGAGTTCAAATTCCAAATTATACAGCATTTCTCATTACTGGATTATTTCCATGGCAGTGGTTTGCTGGTGTAGTATCGTCATCGTTGTTAGCATATGTTGCTAATGCTCAGATAATAAAAAAAACACTATTTCCACGTTCTATAATACCACTAAGCAATGTGCTAATGGAGTTTCTGCATTTTATTTGTACAATTCCAGTGATTATAATTTTTTTGCAAGTCTATGGTATATCACCTACAGTAGAGTGGTTTATCGGAATTCCCATTATTTCTTTAGGGCAAATTATATTGCTCTATGGTTTTTCTCTAATTTTTTCTACTTTAAATTTATTTCTAAGGGATTTAGAACGCTTTATAACCTTAGGTATTATGTTGTTGTTTTACTGTACGCCGGTATTATATTCAAGTGATTTAATTCCAGAAAAATATAAATGGGTTGAGGTGTATAATCCATTAACTGCTATGATTAATAGCTGGCGAGATTTATTCCTCAATGGTTATCTAAATTGGGGAGAGATTACATCATTGTATATCATCGGGGTTGTGACTTTAATTATAGGTTTCATTATTTTTAATAAGCTTAAATTTAGATTTGCTGAGATTTTATAATGGAAAATGTTATCCAGTTTGTTAACGTTGTCAAACGTTATCCTCTCTACCATCATTTGGGTGCTGGTATTAAAGGGTTAATATTTAATCCACGAAATGCATGGAAGATGCTTAAAGAAAGGTCTTATCTGGCTATCGATGGTGTTAGTTTCAATATTAAAAAAGGTGAGTCAGTTGCTCTTATTGGTCGAAATGGTGCGGGTAAAAGTACGTCTCTAGGTTTGGTTGCTGGAGTAATAAAGCCAACTTCTGGTGACGTGATTGTTCATGGTCGTGTTGCTTCAATGCTTGAATTGGGTGGCGGATTTCATCCAGATCTAACGGGTAGGGAAAACATCAAATTAAATGCCTCCTTACTTGGTTTACGAAAAAAAGAAATAGAACAGAAAATAGATGAAATAATATGTTTTTCAGAGTTGGGTACATTTATTGATGAGCCAATAAGGGTCTATTCAAGCGGTATGCTAGCCAAGTTAGGTTTTTCTGTTATAACTCAAATACAGCCTGATATATTAATTATTGATGAAGTTCTAGCTGTTGGGGATATAGCATTTCAAAATAAATGCATAAATACTATCAATGCTTTCAGAGATAAAGGTACTACAATCCTTTTTGTCAGTCACAGTATGAGCGATGTGGTTAAAATTTGTGATAAAGTTGTATGGATTGAAGATCATAAAGTAAAAATGATCGGTGATGCAAAAAAAGTTACTGATGAATTTGTAAAAACAATGAGTTAATAAGCTCTAGTAATTCACTAATGAGAAATGTTATGAAAATATTAGTCACTGGGGGCGCTGGTTTTATTGGTTCTGCAGTTGTCCGCCATATAATCAACAACACAAATGATAGCGTCATTAATCTAGATAAATTAACTTATGCTGGCAATCTAGATTCGTTATCAGAAGTAAATTGCAACTCAAGATATTTTTTTGAACAAATAGATATTTGTGATGAAATAGAACTAGATAGAGTATTCAACCAATACCAACCTGATGCGGTTATGCATTTGGCTGCAGAATCACATGTTGATCGCTCCATTAATGGCTCTGCAGTATTTATACAAACTAATATCGTTGGAACCTATACTATGTTGGAGGCTGCGCGCAAATACTGGAGTAGTCTCAATAATGATAAGAAAAATAATTTTAGATTTCATCATGTTTCGACTGATGAAGTATTCGGTGATTTAGAAAATTCAGGACTATTTTTTACTGAGCAAACGCCCTATAATCCCAGTAGTCCATATTCAGCATCAAAAGCATCTAGTGATCATCTTGTACGAGCCTGGCACCGCACTTATGGTCTGCCGGTAATAATTACTAATTGTTCTAACAATTATGGTCCTTATCATTATCCTGAAAAGCTCATTCCAGTAATAATAATTAACGCGCTTTCAGGAAAAGACATACCGGTATATGGAGATGGACAACAGATTAGAGATTGGCTTTATGTTGAAGATCATGCAAGAGCTCTATATACGGTTGTAACAAAGGGTCTAGTTGGGGAAACTTATAATATTGGTGGGCATAATGAGAAAGCTAATATAGAAATTGTTGAAATAATTTGCACTATCTTAGATGAAATTATTTCTAAAAAAGTTAATGAAATATCTAGCTATCATTCATTAATTAAATTTGTTAAAGACCGTCCTGGCCATGATGTACGATATGCAATTGATGCAAATAAAATTGAGGTGGAGTTGGGATGGAAACCACATGAAACTTTCGAAACAGGGATAAAGAAAACGGTAGAGTGGTATTTAAATAATAAAAATTGGTGGGGCAACATCCTAAATAAACCTAATAATTTAAAAGAGAGTCAATAGCATGAAAGGCATCGTTTTATCAGGTGGTTCCGGCACCCGTTTATATCCAATTACGCGTGGAGTGTCTAAGCAGTTACTACCTGTATATAATAAACCTATGATTTTCTACCCACTATCGACGCTAATGTTAGCAGGTATAAGGGATATTCTGGTTATCACAACACCAGAGGATAACGAAAGTTTTAAACGGTTATTGGGGGATGGTCGTAGTTTTGGCATCAATATTACCTACGCAGTGCAACCGAAACCTGAAGGGCTAGCACAAGCTTTTATTATTGGTGAAAAATTCATCGGCGATGAAAATGTGTGCCTAGTTTTAGGGGATAATATTTTTTATGGTCAATCATTTAGCCAAATGCTAAGTAATGCGGCGAAAAAGAAAGATGGTGCTACCGTATTCGGTTATCAAGTCAAAGATCCAGAACGATTTGGTGTTGTTGAATTTGATAAAAATATGAGAGCAATATCAATTGAGGAAAAACCAATATCACCAAAATCTAATTACGCTGTAACAGGTTTGTATTTCTATGATAACCAAGTTATTGATATGGCAAAATGTGTACAGCCATCTAAACGTGGAGAATTAGAAATTACAACTATTAACCAGATGTATCTGGATAAAAATCAACTAAATGTAGAATTATTTGGACGTGGGTTTGCCTGGTTGGATACAGGTACTCATGAAAGCTTGCATGGCGCATCTTCATTTGTTCAAACGATTGAGGATGTTCAGGGGCTCAAGGTTGCTTGTCTTGAGGAAATAGCATGGAGAAATGGTTGGTTGTCAACCAATGAGGTATATGAAATAGCATTGAGTATGTCAAAAAACGAATATGGGAAATATTTATTAGAATTGATAAAATGAAAATATTGATACTTGGAGCTCAGGGGCAATTAGGTAAACATTTACATCATTTATTCAACGATAAGTATGACGTACTTGCTAAAGGCCGTCAGGAGTTGGATATCACCGACAAGGAATTGGTAATAAATGAAATACGTAGATTTCAGCCTGACTATATATTCAATGCCGCAGCATACACAAATGTAGAGGCAGCAGAAAGAGAAAGAGACGTTGCTCTAAGAGTCAATGGCACAGCGTTAGAATATATTGCTGAGGGTGCTAGGGAAATAGGGGCTATTTTATTCCATTTTTCAACTGATTATGTATTCGATGGAACTAGCTCCTACGCATACCATGAAAGTGATAAAGCATTCCCTATTAATTTTTACGGTAAAACTAAGTTAATTGGAGAAAAAAATGTCCAAAACAACATGGATAAATATTTTATAATTCGTACATCATGGGTTTTTTCAACGAAAGGAAATAGCTTTCCTCAAAAGTTATTACAACTTGCAATGAAAAATGAATCGCTTGATATCGTAACAGATCAATATAGTGCACCAACATACGCACCTGATATTGCGAATGCTGTCCTCGATATTATAGATCACATAGAGTATGGCAAAGAGTTCATGTATGGCATTTATCATTATAGTGGTTCACCATACACAAACTGGAATCTTTTTGCCAAAGAAATTATTAAACTTGCGCAGAAAAAAAAATTAGTTAACAGCAGTATAAAAGTAAATAATATATTGTCTGGCGATTTAGGATTATCGGCAAAACGGCCATTAAATAGCCGATTAGATTGTAGTAAAATCAAATCTATTTTTGGCGTTGAGCAAAAAAACTGGAATGATACGTTAGAAAATATAATACTTGACTTAAAGTGAATTTATGAAAGCTATTAGCACAAAATTCAGTGATGTTAAAATATTAGTGCCAACTGTTCATACGGATTCTCGAGGTCATTTCTATGAGAGTTATAACTCCGTTGATTTCGATACTGTCGTGGGTAAAGTTATTTCTTTCAAACAAGATAATCAGAGTAGAAGTAAAAAAGATGTGATAAGAGGATTACACTATCAATTACATCCTAATGCACAGGGAAAATTAGTTCGGGTTTTGAAAGGAGAGGTGCTTGATGTCATTGTTGATATTCGTGCAGGCTCTAAAACATTAGGTCATTGGTTTAGTATAAATCTTAGTGATGTAAATAACTATCAATTATGGATCCCTGAGGGTTACGCACATGGTTTTCTGGCATTGACGGATGATGTGGAGATTTTTTATAAAACGACCGCATACTATCATCCTGAAAGTGAAAGGACCATTAAATGGGACGACCCTGATATAGGTATTAATTGGGGGATTGACACCCCGATTATTTCATCAAAAGATGATAATGGTTGTTTGTTTAAAAATGCAGACTACATAGAAATTTAAAGGCTAGATAATGTATCAATTGATTGATTTTACAGAGATGGGAGATTCCAGAGGCGCGCTTGTGGCATTAGAAGGGGGAGTTCATATTCCTTTTGACCTCAAACGAGTTTTCTATGTGTATGGTACCAAAGGTGATGTGCCGCGAGGTTGTCATGCAAATCGAAAAACAAAATTTGTCCTGGTTTCAGTTAATGGCTCATGCACAGTAACTGTAAAGGACGGTGTCAATGATGTCGATATTGTTCTCGATAATCCGACGAAAGGATTATTCTTGGACAAAATGGTGTGGAAAGAAATGCATCATTTTAGTGATAACGCTGTTCTTTTAGTGTTATGTAGTGAACCATATGATAAACATGAATACGTTTTTGATTATGATGAGTATTTAATGGAGATTAGAAATGAATCAAACTTATGAACTCCAGAATTTTATATTTGAATCTAATCCGGGTAGACAAGAATTATTAAATTATAAAAAAAATAATGATGGAAATACATTTAAGGTCTACATATATCGAAATCACTCATTTGAAATAATTGAAAAGTCTATTTCTGCATTCTTAGATTTCGCAGAACTGAATATTGAGTTTGCTTATAGTGATTATGATGATTCATTATCTTTCTTTGAGCTTGATGTTGAAGCCGATCTTGTGATTATTTGGTTAGATCTGAGTCGGTATTTATCTGATGTTGATAGTTTTATCAAGCAACGGTTGGCAATCTTGAAAAATATCTATAAAAGGAATATTTTATTTTGCTACTATGGCTATGATATTGAAAATGACATCGCAATAGCTGATTCACAAATAACACTATACAATATAAGTAAATGGCGTGAAAAATTTGGTGACAAATACGAAGATCTAAGACTTGAACGATTCTCTGGAACCAAAATGAGTATGCCACTGATGCTGACGGTATCTAGAGACTTGGGTTTAAATTATCTACCATCTCTCCTAAGACCCTCAGTTAAATGTATTGTTCTGGATTTGGATAATACTCTATATCGAGGTGTACTAGGTGAGGATGGAGTTGATGGTATTGAATTAACCGAAGCCCATAAGCAACTACAAAAACGTGTTGCAGAGCTTGCATCGAATGGATTTTTTGTTTGCATTGTATCTAAAAATGATCAACGTGATGTTGATTTTCTTCTACGGAATCGTAACGATTTCTATGTAAACAGCAAAAATATAATAATCTCTAAGGCCTCATGGGATGCTAAGGCAAAAGCAATTTCTGAAATTGCGGAACAATTGAATATTGGCATTGATAGTATATTATTTATTGATGATAACATAGGAGAACTTCTTTCGGTAAAACAGATACATCCATCTATAAAAACGATCTTAGCAAAAGAGGATGCTACTGTTACATTAGATGTTCTGAATAATTATCCTGGCTTGTTAAAACGTGGTCAAACAAACGAAGACTCCTTGCGAAATATTGACTCTAAGGCTAACGAAGAAAGAAAAAAAATCATCGATGCAACGACAAAAGAAGATTTTATTAAACAGATGAATATTCAGTTAGATTTCATGATTGATCCTAAGAATGAAGCTTATCGTATTTCTGAACTTTCCAATAAAACAAATCAATTCATCTTTAACTACAAAAGATATACTACAGCTGAAATTGAAAATATTATAGATGCTAGAGAAAGTGTAGTTGTTGCTGTTTCAGTTAAAGATAAACTGGCAAACTCTGGAATCGTCGGAGTATTGGTATTAAAAAATGACAAAGAAAATCAATGCGCGAAGCTTGAAGAATGTTTTGTTAGTTGCCGCGCTCTGGGTCGAGGAATTGATGATATTATCGTGTTAGGAGCAATATCTGTTGGCTTAAAGCAATTAGGTATAAAAGTGCTTCGTGCTAGCTACATAGAAGGCGAACGAAATTTACCAGCAAAAATATTCTTCGATTCAAAATTGGAACAGTATTTAACTCCTTCAGTTTTTGAATATACGATTCCAAATGAACTTGTACAAATTAATATTAAGGATTAATAATGCGTAATAAAATATTTGAGATTATATCTACCGTTGCAAAAAAAAATGTTAGTGAAATTATTGATAATTCTGATCAGAAAGGGCTGTGGGATTCGTTTACTCACTTAGAGCTTATTTTGGCACTTGAGGAAAAATTTAGTATTATGTTTGAGCCAGAAGAAATATCAGAAATGTTGACACCAGAACTTCTAATCAGAGGTGTAGAGGATAAGTTGAATAATGAATCATAACATCATTATCGATGGAGCATCATATCGAATTCGGCCAGTAAAATTATCAGATGCAAAATTTATAATTGATATACGTTTGGCTGATGCTGAACGGAATAAATTTATCAATAAAATTTCTCATGATATTGAAACTCAGGAAGAATGGATTAAGAAATATTTAAACCGGAATAATGACTATTATTTTGTAGTGGAAAATTTATTTTCAGGGAATCCAGAAGGTCTAATTGGAATTTACGATATTCAAAATGGACGTGGCGAGTGGGGGCGTTGGGTAATCGAGAGATCGAGTCTTGCTGCAATTGAAAGTGTTGACTTGATTTTTAAGGCAGCGTTTGATTATATCGGATTATCTGAGGTCTATTGCCGCACTATTACAAATAACCATGCTGTTGTGTCTTTTCATGACTCATTAAATGAGTTAAAACGTGGTGTGATTGAGAATCATGTAAAATTGGATGACGTTTTATTTGATGTCGTAGAGCATTTTGTTCCAAAAGATTATTATTATGAAAATATACGTGAGGTTTTAGAAGGTAAGTCATTATTTATTTATAAAAGAAATCTTAGGAAGTATTTTGGAGATTTAGAGTTCCACCATATTGGTGTTGCAACCTCAGATATTGAGAAAGAGTTTAGTTGCTATCGAACTTTTGGATATCGCCGAGAGGGTAAATCTTTCACCGATGAGATACAGGGGATTAAAGGTCAGTTTATTGTAAGTGACAACGGACCTAGGCTCGAACTTTTGGAGAATTTACCAGGAAGAAATACATTAGATAAATGGATAGATGCTAATGTTAAGAATTATCACTTTGCTTACAAAATTAAAGAATTTGATTCGATGCTGGAATCTATTAGGCATAAAAGAATTCGTGCTTTAACAAAACCAGAAATTTCGGTGTATTTTAAAAAACGTATTTGTTTTTTTGTTCTTCCGAATAAATTTATCATTGAGTTTATTGAGGTGTAAAAATGGTCGGGACGCCTGTTAAAGTTGTTTTTTATTTCCCTTGGAATGAAGTTTCAGGTGGGCCTATTTATCTGACAAGGCTGGCAGATAAACTAGCAGAATTTGATGACTATGAAGTATACTATACAGATTATGAGAATAGTCTTTCTGATAGTCTTATAAAAAACACTAAGGTGAAAAAAATAGTTGTTTCTGTTGATGATTTTTCAATAAAGCAACCGTTCCCGGTCATTCTTATTACACCTATTTATTTTGCAGGTTGGATACCTGAATTACACCCAGATAGTAAAATTGTATTTATAAACTGGCATATGTGCTGTGTGTCAACCCTGCAGTATAACTGGCGTATCTCGGATAAAGACATGCAAGTTTTTCTTCGACTTGTACGGGATACATCCTCTGTTTTCTTTTGTGACGAGTCGCATCGCTTAGGACAAAATACTGATAATATAGTTTTCTCTAAAGATATTGTTCCTATTAGTTTGCCTAAGAAAAGTACAAGAGCATTAACTAGTCTTATCTCTCAGGATAATTACAATATTGCTGTGTTAGGAAGGCTCTGTACGGATAAAATTTATAGCATCATAAATTTGTTAGACAATATTGAAAAACTTGATATTGAAAGTAAAGTTAATGTGCATATAATTGGCGATGGCCCAGATAAGGAAATTATCAATGAAGCCCATTACAAAAAATCAAATGTTATATTTGTAGGCACACTTTCCAGCGAAGAGCTTGAAATATACTTGACACAGTATGTTGATATACTTTTCGCGATGGGAACGTCAGTCCTTGAGGGAGCAGCCCTTTATCTACCTTCAATAATTATCCCGCACAATATGCATCCCATTAGTTGTGATAGCTATGTATATTTGCAGGATTCGAGTGGATATTGTCTAGGATGGTATGATGACCAGTTCGATGAACTACAAATCACACCTATTTCTTTGAAATCAATATTTGATGATATTTATATAAATAACAAGAAAGCTATTCTTGGTCAAATGGCTTATGAATATTATGAAGCCAATCATAGTATTGAAAATACGATCAAACCATTTAAAAACATATTACAAAACTCATCTCTTTTTTACCGTGATTTTTGTAATTCAACTAAGAATTTTGTCCCTGTTATAAAATCAATTAACTTATTAGGATTCCCAGTTTTCGACCTGTATAAAGGAAAGTTTGGATATTTATATGCGCGGGTATTACAAAAAATAAATCTCTTTCATTTTAGGCCAATGCCTGATTCACCTTGGAAAAGATTATATTTCATGGGACTTCCATGTTTTGAGATTGCATATCTTGGGGGTAAAAAATTTAAATTCCGTTTCCTTAGCCAAATTCGTAATCAAATTACTATGCAAGGTCAGCATCTGACAGCTTTAAATATGCATATCAAAGAAGAGCTGAAAAAGGAAATAGAGTTTTCCAGAAAATATCCTACAGACACTAATTTTATCGAAGTGGTAAGTCATTTGCATCAACAGATTCTCAATATCTCTGGAAAATTAGATAAGTTATCTCTTGAAAATAAAGATATGATGCAAACGCATATTGCTGAGTTGCATAATTCAATTTCCTCTCAATATTTAGAAATAAAAACAAATAACCAATTGTTATTGAATAAACAAATCCAGCAGATGGATACTTGTGAGAAACTTCTTTCTGAGGAGTCACTAAGTTATTTTTGTGGTGATATAAAAAACGATTATATTAATCTTATTTCTGGTCTTGATGATGAAAGTGTTCGTGTAGTTAATAGAGTTATATCAAGAATCCAAAAATACCGAGAGCAAGGTACCAGCTATTTTCATTTCACTATGGAGGAGCGGGACGCACTAAGCAAAATAGAAGATCAGCATGCCTCAAGTATCATCAGACTTAATTGTGAATATTTTGCCTATGCAAGATATATCATCCCCGTTAAGTTAATAACTACTACTGTATTCTACTATAAATATTTCATCAACGAATTATTAGACGATGCTAAATTTAAAAATAAAGCTATCATTGACGTTGGTGGAAGTTTTGGTGACTCAGCTTTAATTTTTGCACATGAAACGAAATCAAAGGTTTACGTTTTTGAACCAACAACAAAAATGTTTAATCTTGCAAAAAAAACAATTTCAGAGAATAATATAAGTAACGTTGTATTGAATAAACTTGCACTGGGTGATAAAAATGAACACTTAGAAATATCAATTAATGATGATTTTTCATCATTAAATCGAGAAAATGGGAATGTGTATCAAACAGAAAATGTAGAAGTTATAACTCTTGATAGTTATGTTGAAGCTAATAGCATCGATGTTGGCTTAATCAAAGTAGATATTGAAGGGTTTGAAAAGAATTTTCTTAAGGGTGCAGAGGAAACGATTAGAAAACAAAAGCCGATTCTAATTATAAGCATATATCATAGTGCTGAAGATTTTTTCACAATAAAAAATATCATAGACCGATACAACCTTGGGTATAAATTTAAAATACGTAAGCCTTCTGATAAGTCTATAATTGTCGATACAATGCTAATCGCTGAAGTTTATTAATTTAGAGGTGATAATGATTAAGTTTTTAGATTTGAAAAAAATTAATGATAAATACGGTGTTGATATAAATGCTGCTATCAGCGAAGTTCTGGACAGTGGCTGGTATTTACTTGGCCAAAAAAATAATGAGTTTGCCAAGAACTTCGCCGAATTTTGCGGGGTAAAATATTTCGTAGGTGTTGCCAACGGGCTTGATGCAATAAATTTGATCATTAGGGCATATGATTTCAGTAAAGGCGATGAGATTATTGTTCCTGCAAACACCTATATTGCCTCGATTTTAGCAATTTCTGAAAACGGTTGTACTCCAGTATTAGTTGAACCTAACATCAATACTTACAACATTGATGTGGATTTGATAGAGCAACATATCACAGAAAAAACAAAAGCTATTTTGGTGGTTCATTTATATGGACAATCTGTGCAGATGGAAAAAGTTTGGCAATTGGCAGAAAAGTATAATTTAAAAATAATCGAAGATTGTGCCCAAGCTCACGGCGGTTTGTATCAGAATCGGCGGATCGGTAATTTGGGTGATGCCGGAGCATTTTCATTCTATCCTGGTAAAAATCTTGGAGCTTTAGGTGATGCTGGAGGTATTACGACAAATGATTTGGAGTTATATAAAAAGATTAAAGCAATAGCAAACTATGGATCTGAAATCAAGTATCACAATATTTATAAGGGTGTTAATTCGCGATTAGATGAAGTACAGGCTGCAGTTTTAAATGTTAAATTGCCTTATATTGATGTGGATAATGAGTATCGTCGTAAGATTGCTGAATTCTATCTGAATAATATTAATAATACTCAAGTTATATTGCCTAATGTTGCAGAGCGCCTTGCTCATGTTTGGCACATTTTTGCTGTTCGTGTTGCTAATCGCGAAAATTTCATTACATATCTTAAAGAGCATGGTGTAGAAACACTTATCCATTATCCAATACCTCCACATAAGCAGGTAGCTTATAGAGAATGGAATCATTTAGCGTTTCCAATAACAGAAAAAATTCACGCTGAAGTGGTTTCATTGCCTATTAGTCCTGTAATGACTATGCTAGAGGTTGAGAAAGTTGTTGGCCTAATAAATGAATATAAAGGATAAACTTGCCGTATTTCTAGAGGAAGACCGAGCCCATTTTATGAGTTTAACTGACCGGGCTCGGTCAACTAGTTTTTTTTTAAAGAAATTTATTCTATATAAAAGGGCTATTAAACTGGCTGTAAGAGGAAGCGTTGGGATTTACGGATCATCAGAAATTGAAAATTTTTTTATTTCGGTTGCTAATAAATTTAATGTTGAACTTCCTCAGTCCTATGAAGAAAAATCTATTTTACACGTTGTGAGTGAATGTTACGGTGTTGGTGGGCATTCAAAGGTAGTTGAAAGGTGGATTAACTATCATGCTCCAGGTGAGAAGCATTCGATTTATTTTACTCGCATGAAAATGAATAAAGTCAATGATGTTTTTTTTCGTTGCGTAAAAGAGACTAGAGGTGAGGTATATACAGGTGAGAAGCATTTCTTTGATGTTGGCAATGCTTTACATTTGAGACGTATTGCTATGAAGTATGAACGAGTTATTCTTCATACTCATATGGATGATATCATTCCTCTTCTGGCGTTTGGTTCTGAGCAGTTTAAAAGGACAGTCATATTATATAACCATGCCGATCATTTGTTTTGGATTGGGGCAAACATCTCACATCTCATCTGTGAGACTCGTTCATGGGGTATGATTTTCTCTAAAAATTATCGAGGGATTTCTGAAAACATTGTGCTTGGAATTCCAAATAATAATAATTTAAATGTCCGTAATGGGCTAGAAGTACGAAAATATAAAAAAGTCAAAGTAATTACAAGTATTGGAATGCCACATAAATTTTTAGACATACCAGGAGAATTCTCATTATTTGATTACATGACCGCTATTCTTAAGTCCCGTGATGATGTGGTTTTTAATATTGTAGGACCAACTCCATCTGATTATCCTGAGTGGTTAAACTTGATAAGTCAGTACGGTGATAGAGTGAAAATGCATGGCAAACTAATTGGAGATAAGTACAGGCGGTGTATTAATAATAGTGATATTATTATTGATAGCTTCCCTATGAGCGGCGGAACGGCATTGAGTGATGTTGTTGAGTCAGGCAAGGCTACACTATCTTTATGCTGCGTAACTGGGCATCTTGATTATACATATCAAACAGAATCTTATTGTGCAACGCCTAAAGAGTTAATTGATAAAACTCATAAATTACTTGATGATGCTAAATACAAAGAACATCTTATTTACTCTTCTTTCGAAGCTTTTAGTAAACATCAAAGTTTATTTCTATGGCAATCGAAAGTTAAAGCTGCTTATAAGTTAGCTGATGGTAATAGAAAAACCGGTGTTAAAAATACGCTTCAAGAAATGGTAGTCGATTTTAGTCTTCTCGATAGATTCATATATTTATTTAACGCGAAACCTCGTGTTTTATATTGCCATGGCAAGAAGGTTAAGGTGTGTTCTTATTTTATTAATGGGCGGAGACGATTCAGGATATCTTTATTTAAACTCAATATGACAATTTGAATACGATGAAAAATAGATGTTTTCTTGATAATTTTGAGTATGATGTTTTAATTTGCACTTACAATGGAGAAAAATACATTGAAAGCCAAATTGAAAGTATTTTAGAGCAAGAAATTAAACCGCAAAAGATAATTATTTCAGATGATGAGTCTACAGATTCAACGCTCTTTCGTTGCGTGTCATGTTTTAATACTCACGAATATACAAATTTTCAAATAATTAAAGGGCCATGCAATGGGATAGCGAATAATTTTTTTCATGGTGCTAAATATTCAACCTCTGAATATCTTTTCTTTTCTGATCAGGATGATGTATGGACAAAAGATAAGGCTGTTATATTTGCTGATTCATTTACTAGTATAAATAATACTGTTCCTGCGCTCGTTTTTTCGGATTCATATATAACTGATGAGAAGCTCAGGGTATTGAGTGATAGTTTTATTAATTCTGCCAGTTTGAATATTGACATTTTACTTGACGATTCTATTTTGCTTGAAAATTGTGTACAAGGAGCCTCATCTGCCATTAATGCTGAGCTTCGCGATTTACTTTTGAAATCATTGACTTGTATTGAAGTTGAATCTATTAGTATGCATGATTGGTGGCTTGCTATCTTGGCAAAATACTTTGGGGTAGTAAGTTACATTGATAAGCCATTACTTTACTACAGACAACATGGTGGTAATCAAGTTGGTGCTAAGGAATCTAAGAGTTATGTTGGGTATGTAATGAGTATCTTCCAGCAAATAAAAAAAACAAAACATTATTTGCGTCAAATGGATCAGTTACTTAAAGTAGTTAATCATGCCAGTGCCTTTAATGCTACCCCTCTCTATAAGTGTGAGTATGAGTTTGAGAAGATAAAACTCATTAAACGAGTATTTTATTTATTGCTCAAATAAAAATTTTGACGATGTGATAACGAGGTTTTAATAAAGATGGTGCGCTTGTTTGTTTCGACGGTAAGTCATAATAATGATCAGATGATTGTCGAGAACAATGTCTTGCCTTCGTTAAGTTCTAATTATGAGGTTGTTGTTAAATGTAATACCAAATGCACAGATCTTCTCCGTTCGTTAGAGAAAGAAAATAACATTCATATCATTGATGATGAGTATTCTCGTGGCTTTGGTGATAACAATAATATTGCTTTTGAGTATTGTAAAAGTAATTTAGGAATGCAGCCTGATGACTATTTCTTAACTCTTAACCCAGATGTTATTATTGATATTCATATTATTCATCAATTACTAGATCGGGTAGTTAATAGAAATATAGGTATTGCAACCATTAACTTATTTAAAGATTTAGAATTGAAAAATACAGAAGGTTCTATTAGAAGGTTTCCCGGTGTATTCACTCCTGCGATTACTTTTTTATTAGGGAGGAATCCTGATGAATATCATAAGGAGTCTATTGATTGTGAGGTTTTTGTTGATTGGGCTGCTGGATCTTTTTTACTCTTTAAAGCATCTGTTTATGAGGAGTTAGGTGGTTTTGATGAAAAATACTTCATGTATTTTGAGGATGTTGACATATGCCGTCGGGCAAGAAAATATGGGTATAAGATAATATATTATCCAGATTTGAAAGCTACTCATTTTGGTGCATATCGAAACAGAAACATTTTATCGAAAAATTTTGTATGGTATTTACGGAGTTATATTGCTTATCATACTGGTTGGTAAACGAGAGTCTGGCGCTGATTTATATAGTCTATAGAATATTTATACAGATTTAATCTACCATAGAAGTTATCTGTATATTACACAGCAGTAAAGTTGTAAGTTAAAATGATATTGGTAACATTGACCTCATCTCTTGGGTTGATGTGCAATCAAATCTGACAGGAGTACATAATGTCTAAGCAACAAATCGGCGTCGTTGGTATGGCTGTGATGGGACGCAACCTGGCGCTCAACATCGAAAGCCGTGGTTACACCGTGTCCGTTTTCAACCGCTCACGTGAAAAAACGGAAGAGGTTATCGCCGAGAATCCGGGGAAAAAACTGGTTCCTTACTATACGGTAAAAGAGTTTGTTGAATCCCTTGAAACGCCTCGTCGGATCCTGTTGATGGTGAAAGCGGGCGCGGGAACTGATGCTGCTATCGACTCCCTGAAACCTTATCTGGATAAAGGTGACATCATCATTGATGGCGGTAATACGTTCTTCCAGGACACTATTCGCCGCAATCGTGAACTGTCTGCAGAAGGTTTCAATTTCATTGGTACTGGTGTTTCCGGTGGCGAAGAAGGCGCCCTGAAAGGCCCTTCCATCATGCCGGGTGGACAGAAAGAAGCTTATGAACTGGTAGCGCCAATCCTGACCAAAATCGCCGCGGTTGCTGAAGATGGTGAGCCGTGTGTTACGTATATCGGTGCCGACGGTGCGGGTCACTACGTGAAGATGGTTCACAACGGTATCGAATACGGTGACATGCAGCTGATTGCTGAAGCCTACTCACTGTTGAAAGGTGGTTTGAACCTGAGCAACGAAGAACTGGCCACCACCTTTACCGAGTGGAATAACGGTGAGCTGAGCAGCTATTTGATCGACATCACCAAAGATATCTTCACCAAAAAAGATGAAGATGGTAAATATTTGGTGGATTTCATTCTGGATGAAGCGGCGAACAAAGGTACCGGTAAATGGACCAGCCAAAGCTCTCTGGATCTTGGTGAACCACTGTCGCTGATCACTGAATCTGTGTTTGCACGTTACATCTCTTCGCTGAAAGATCAGCGTGTTGCGGCCTCTAAAGTCCTGTCTGGACCTAAAGCTCAGCTTGCGGGTGATAAGGCAGAATTTATTGAGAAAGTGCGCCGTGCATTGTATCTGGGTAAAATTGTGTCTTACGCTCAGGGCTTCTCACAACTGCGTGCCGCATCCGACGAGCATAACTGGGATCTGAATTACGGCGAGATTGCAAAAATCTTCCGTGCGGGTTGTATTATTCGCGCGCAATTCCTGCAGAAAATCACCGATGCCTACGCTAAAAATCCTGGTATCGCGAACCTGCTGCTCGACCCATACTTCAAGAACATTGCCGATGAATACCAACAGGCACTGCGTGATGTCGTAGCGTATGCCGTGCAGAATGGTATCCCGGTACCGACATTCTCTGCTGCTGTCGCTTATTACGACAGTTATCGTGCAGAAGTATTGCCCGCTAACCTAATCCAGGCCCAGCGTGATTACTTCGGTGCGCATACCTACAAACGTACTGATAAAGAAGGTGTTTTCCATACCGAATGGATGGAATAAGTCTTCTGATAGTCACTGGCCCGGTTCTCTAACCGGGCTTTTTTTTATCTTAAATCTGATTGATTTACGTTGATTGCTTAATCTTTACTTAATATTTCTGGCGTACCCTGATAAAGAAAATCTGAATTGTTTTAACCTTCGTTGACACAATATTCATCAAAACGTTAAAACATTATTCTCTTATCAGGATGTACGACATCATGATTAAATATTAAGTTAATACTGAGAGCATGAAATGAAAATTACCATTTCTGGTACCGGATATGTTGGCCTGTCAAATGGTCTTCTTATCGCCCAACATCATCAGGTCATTGCTCTGGACATTGTCGCTTCACGTGTCGAGATGCTAAATAATCGGATGTCTCCGATAGTCGATAAAGAAATTGAACAGTATCTACAGTCAAACGGTATTGATTTTAAAGCTACGTTAGATAAGTCCTATGCTTATCAGGATGCAGATTTTGTCATTATCGCAACGCCGACAGATTATGATCCTGAAACAAATTATTTCAATACGTCCAGCGTTGAATCTGTAATTAAAGATGTTATTGAAATAAACCCCAGTGCAACAATGGTTATTAAATCTACCGTGCCCGTTGGCTTTACTCAGAGCATGCGTCAGAAATTTAACTCGCAGAATATTATATTCTCTCCTGAGTTCCTGCGTGAAGGAAAGGCGCTATATGACAATTTACATCCATCGCGTATTGTCATTGGTGAACGGTCCGCACGTGCAGAGCAATTTGCTGCGTTGTTACAAGAAGGGGCGATAAAGCAGGATGTCTCGGTCCTGTTTACGGACTCTACTGAAGCGGAAGCCATCAAACTCTTTGCAAACACCTATCTGGCGATGCGGGTTGCCTATTTTAATGAACTTGATAGTTATGCAGAGAGTTTAGGTCTCAATGCGCGCCAAATCATTGAAGGCGTATGTCTGGATCCACGCATAGGCAATCATTATAACAATCCGTCATTCGGATATGGCGGATATTGCCTGCCAAAAGATACTAAGCAGTTACTCGCTAATTATCAGTCTGTACCAAATAATATTATTTCGGCAATCGTCGATGCAAATCGTACACGAAAAGACTTTATTGCTGATGCTATTCTTTCCCGAAAACCTAAAGTTGTCGGTATCTATCGCCTGATTATGAAAAGCGGATCGGATAATTTTAGAGCATCGTCTATCCAGGGGATTATGAAACGAATTAAAGCCAAGGGTATTCCGGTTATAATTTATGAGCCTGTGCTGGCAGAGGAAAGCTTTTTCCATTCAAGGGTAGAGCGCGATTTAGATAGATTTAAATATGAGGCCGACGTCATTATTTCTAACCGGATGGCGGAGGAGCTGATAGATGTTGCGGATAAGGTCTATACCCGAGATTTATTTGGTAACGATTAAAGGTTCTGCGCAATAAAGATACCGGCATGACGCCGGTATCAGTCTATTATTGATGGCGTTTGCGTAAATTCTTAATCACCGTCGTTAGATCGAGATCCTGATCCTGCAGCAGTACCAGCAGGTGGTACATCAGGTCGGATGCTTCATTGGTCAGTTCGAAACGGTCATGTACCGTTGCGGCCAGCGCGGTCTCCACGCCTTCTTCACCGACCTTCTGAGCGATGCGTTTGGTGCCGCTGGCGTACAGTTTCGCGGTGTAGGAACTCTCCGGGTCCGCCGTTTTACGCTCAGCAAGTAGCTGTTCAAGTTGATACAGGAACAGCCACTGGTGGCTGGCCTCGCCAAAACAGCTGCTGGTCCCTTTATGGCAGGTAGGCCCAATCGGGTTCACCAGCACCAGCAGGGTGTCGTTATCGCAATCGGGCGTAATGCTGACCACATTGAGGAAGTTGCCGGAAGTTTCGCCCTTGGTCCACAGGCGCTGTTTGGTGCGCGAGAAAAAGGTCACTTTGCCGCTTTCAAGGGTTTTGTCCAGTGCATCAAGGTTCATATAACCCAGCATTAATACTTCGCCGGAGACCGCATGCTGTACAACAACCGGCATCAGTCCGTCGGTTTTTTCCCAGTCCAGTTCGCGGTATTGTTGCTTCGTTAACATATCCTGATCTCCACGCCCTGCGTTGCCAGGTACGTTTTTAATTCACCAATATTAATAATCTGCTTGTGGAACACTGAAGCGGCGAGCGCGCCATCGACATCCGCATCCTGGAAGGCAGCAAGGAAGTGTTCCATGGTTCCTGCGCCGCCGGAGGCGATCAGCGGAACGTGGCATACCTCCCGTACTTTTTTCAGCTGTTCGAGATCGTAGCCGTTACGCACGCCGTCCTGGTTCATCATATTGAGGACGATTTCGCCTGCGCCGAGTTTTTGCACCTCTTGAACCCAGTCGAGGGTTTCCCACTGGGTGACGCGGGTACGGCTTTCATCGCCGGTGTATTGATTAACGTGATACTTCCCGGTTTCGGCGTCATGCCAGGTATCGATCCCAACCACGATGCACTGCACGCCAAAGCGTTCGGCCAGGCGGGTAATCAGCGACGGGTCAGCCAGCGCCGGGGAGTTGACTGAAATTTTATCAGCGCCGAAGGTCAGTATTTTCGCGGCATCGTCCACTGACTTAATCCCGCCCGCCACGCAGAACGGGATGTCGATCACTTCTGCTACGCGCGATACCCAGCTCTTATCGACTACACGTCCATCGCTGGAGGCGGTGATATCGTAGAACACCAGCTCATCTGCGCCCTCGTCGGCATAGCGTTTCGCCAGCGGGACGATGTCGCCGATGACCTCGTGATTACGAAACTGGACGCCTTTCACTACCTGACCATCGCGAACGTCCAGACACGGAATTATGCGTTTTGCCAGCATTGGATGGCCTCCTCAACGGTGAATTTTCCTTCCAGCAGCGCGCGTCCGACGATCACGCCGCGCACGCCGGTTCCGCGCAGGGCGGCAACGTCGTCGATATCACCAATACCGCCGGATGACTGAAAGGCCACCTGCGGATATTTAGCGCAGACTTCTTCATATAGCGATACGTTAGAGCCTGCCAGCGTGCCGTCGCGGGAGATATCGGTGCACAGCACATGCTTCAGGCCAACGGGCAGGTAGGTTTCCACCAGTTCTTCCAGCGAAACGCCGGAGTCTTCCTGCCAGCCGCTGACCGCGACCTGCTTGTTACCTTTTTCATCAATACGCACATCCAGCGCCAGCACCAGCGCATCCGCACCGAAACGCTCGAACCAGCCTTTCACAACTTCCGGAGATTTTACCGCCGTCGAGCCAACTACTACGCGAGCCACACCGGCCGCCAGCAGGGCTGCAACGTCTTCTTCCGTGCGCACGCCGCCGCCAACTTGCACTGGCACGTTGACGCCGGCGACCAGCGTTTTAATCAGCGGGATCTGACGCTTGAGTGGATCTTTCGCGCCGGTTAAATCTACCAGGTGCAGAACCTCTGCACCCTGTGCGGCGTAATCCTGCAAACGCGGCAGGGGATCGTTGCCGTAATCACGCTGGGTGGCGTAATCGCCCTGGTGGAGACGCACAACTGTGCCGTCGATTAAATCTAATGCCGGAATAATCATCACATCTCCAGAAAATTTTTCAGCAACAGCGCCCCAGCGGCACCCGAGCGCTCAGGGTGAAACTGTACGCCGAAGAAATTGTCTTTTTGTACCGCGGCGGTGAACGGTTCACCGTAATGGCACTGGGCAATGGTCGAGGGATTGACCGGCATTGCGTAGCTGTGAACAAAATAAAAATACGCGCCGTCGTCAATGCCGCGGAACAGGCGATTTCCCGCCTGCGGATACACCCGGTTCCAGCCCATATGCGGCAGCGGCAGGCCAAAGTCGGTCATTTTGGGAACGTCCTGCTCAATAATGCCCAGCAGATCGATGCCATTGCTCTCTTCACTACGCCGGCCAAGCAGTTGCATGCCTAAACAAATCCCCAGTACCGGTTGGGTACAGGCTTTGATCAGCTCAATCAGATCACGCTCATGCAGCTGTTCCATCGCCGCCTGTGCGGTACCGACGCCAGGCAGAAAGAGCTTATCGGCGCGCAGTACCACATCGGCATCGCGGCTGACGATCGGATCATAACCGTGACGCGCCACCGCGGATTTCACCGAGTTGAGGTTGGCGCAGCCGGTGTCGAGGATCACCACGTTCATCACAGCACTCCTTTTGAGGAGGGGAGAGTATCGCCTTCCACGCGAATCGCCTGGCGCAGCGTACGGCCAAAGGCTTTGAACAGGCTTTCCACACGGTGATGATCGTTCTTGCCCTTGGTCTTGAGGTGCAGCGTCACGCCCATGGTGTAAGAGAGCGAACGGAAAAAGTGCTCGATCATTTCGGTGCTCAGATCGCCAACGCGCTGATAGGTGAATTCAGCCCGGTATTCCAGGTGCGGACGTCCGGAGATATCCAGCGCGCAGCGGGCCAGGCATTCGTCCATTGGCAGCACAAACCCGAAGCGGTTGATGCCACGCTTGTCACCCAACGCCAGTTTTAACGCTTCGCCCAGCGCCAGACCGGTATCTTCTACGGTGTGGTGATCGTCAATATACAAGTCGCCCTTGACGGTGATTTCCATGCGAAAACCGCCGTGGGTCGAGATTTGATCCAGCATGTGGTCAAAGAAGCCGACGCCGGTATTAATTTTGCTGCGACCCTCGCGGTCCAGCCACACTTTGACGTCAATCTGCGTTTCTTTGGTATTACGCTCAACGTGGGCGTAGCGGTCGCGTTTGGTCAACTGTTCGCTAATCATCGACCAGTTCAGGGTGTCACGGTGGTAGCGTAACCCACCGATTCCCATGTTTTCAGCCAGCTGAATGTCGGTTGCGCGGTCGCCAATCACGTAGCTGTTCGCGGTATCCAGCGCCTGTTCAGCCAGATACTGTTCGACCAGCTTCACTTTTGGCTTACGGCAGTCGCATTCGTCTGCTGGCAGGTGCGGGCAGATCAGCACCTCATCAAACACCACGCCCTGCGAGGTGAAAATCTGCATCATCAGGTTATGCGGCCCGTCAAACTCAGCCTGCGGGAAGCTTTGCGTTCCCAGTCCATCCTGGTTGGTGATCATCACCAGCTTATAACCGGCTTTTTGCAGCTTGAGCAGTGCAGGGACAACCTCTGGCTCAAAGGCCAGTTTGTCAAAGCGATCAACCTGAAAGTCACTTGGCGGTTCTGAAATCAGGGTTCCATCACGGTCAATAAAAAGATACTTCTGGCTCATACTTGCTCCGCACGTAAAGCGTCAATGACGCGCTGGCTTTCTTCACGGGTGCCGACGGTGATCCGCAGGCAGCCGCTTAATGAAGGTTGTTTGTTCTGGTCTCGTAAGATAATGCCCTGATCCCACAAAGATTTAAACACAGAACTGGAAGCGGTAAAGCGGGCCAGAATATAGTTGGTTTCAGAGGTGAAAACCTGCTCCACGCACGGAATGGTTTTCAGCGCATCCACCAGATACTGACGTTCTAGCAGGATCTGCGCTACGCGTTCACGCATGGCGGCAATGCCTTGTGATGTCAGCGCCTGGGCGGCGATATCGGCTACCGGCGTCGACAGCGGGTAGGGGGCGATCACTTTCAACAGCAGGTTAATAACCTCTTCATTGGCCAGCGTAAATCCGCAGCGCAACCCTGCCAGCGCAAACGCCTTGGAAAGGGTACGCAGAACCACCAGGTGTGGATATTCCGTTAACCAGCCGGCCAGCGTCGCCTGCGGACAGAACTCAATGTACGCTTCATCGGCGACCACAATGGCTTTACCTTGGGTCATTTCAAGTAGCGAGCGTAGATCTTGTGGGTTAATCAACTGGCCGGTCGGATTGTTAGGGCTGCAAACGTAAACCACCTTCACGCCATTAAGCTTGTCGGCAATGCCCTGGAGATCGAGCTGCCAGTCGGCAAGCGTAGGCACGGTGCGGCATTCAACGCCGATGGTCTCAGCGCTGACGCTGTACATGCCGTAGGTCGGCGGGCAGTAAAGAATGGCATCCTGGCCGGGTTCACAAAACGCGCGGACCAACAGTTCGATACCTTCATCTGCCCCCCGGCTAACCAACACCTGCTCCGGTTTAACGCCCGCGTACTGTGCATAATTCTCAATCACCGCTTTTGGCTGACATTCCGGGTAACGGTTAAGCGTTTGCTGGCTGAGCTGAAACTCAACGGCCGTCGGAAACTCGTTGGCATTCAGCCAGACGTCACCATTACCGCCCAGACGACGGGCAGACTGATAGGGCGTCAGTTCGCGGACATTTTTACGGGCTAAATCGGTGACGCTAAGAATGTTGTCAGTGCTCATGCTTGCTCCTTGAGGGCGTTAACACGCAGGGTGACGGCATTTTTGTGGGCGGTCAGTCGCTCCGCGGCGGCCAGCGTTTCGATGGTTGAGGCGAGGGCTGAGAAACCTTGTGGCGACAGTTCCTGGACGGTCATCCGCTTTTGGAAGTCTGCCAGCCCAAGGCTTGAACAGGTCGCGGTGTAGCCGTAGGTCGGTAGCACGTGGTTTGTGCCTGAGGCATAATCACCGGCGGATTCCGGTGACCAGTCACCGAGAAACACGGAGCCGGCGCTGGTAATGTCATCAACCAGTTCACGGGCGTTACGGGTCTGAATGATCAGGTGCTCTGGGCCGTATTGATTAGAAATGGCGATGCACTGCGCCAGATCCCGGGTCACAATAAGACGGCTGGCGCAGAGCGCCTGACGCGCTGTTTCCGCACGTGGTAGTTCAGCAAGCTGGCGTTCAACGGCGTCAGCCACGCGGCGGGCTATCCCGGCATCTGGCGTCAGCAGGATCACCTGAGAATCCGGGCCGTGCTCGGCTTGTGAGAGTAAATCAGAGGCGACGAAATCCGGGGTCGCGCCGCTGTCGGCAATCACCAGCACTTCGGAAGGCCCGGCCGGCATATCAATGGCCGCACCGTCCAGACGCTGGCTTACCTGGCGCTTGGCCTCCGTTACCCATGCATTACCGGGGCCAAATATTTTGTCGACTTTGGGTACCGATTCGCTACCGAAGGCCAGAGCGGCAATAGCCTGGGCACCACCGACGTTAAACACTTCCTGCACACCGCACAGCTGTGCCGCATACAGAATTTCGTCGGCGATGGGCGGTGGCGAACACAGCACCACGCGTTGGCAACCAGCAATACGGGCAGGTGTGGCAAGCATCAATACCGTCGAGAAGAGCGGGGCCGACCCTCCCGGAATATACAAACCGACGGAGCTGACCGGACGGGTCACCTGCTGGCAGCGCACGCCGGGCTGCGTTTCAATATCTACCGCGGGCAGTTTTTGCGCGTTGTGAAAAGTTTCAATGTTTTTCACCGCGACCGCCATCGCCTGCTTGAGGTTATCACTCAGACGCGCGCTGGCGGCGGAAATCTCTTCGGCACTGACTTTCAGCGCGCTGACGGTGGTTTTATCAAATTTGGCGCTGTATTCGCGCAGCGCCGCATCACCGCGTGATTTGACGTTATCCAGAATGTCGCTGACGGTACGGGTGATGCTGTCCGAGGCAGAGATTGCCGGGCGCATCAGCAATTCGCGTTGCTGCTCTGTGCTGCAGGTATTCCAGTCAATCAGGGTATTGAAGCTCATGGTCGTTACTCCATTATCGGGTGTTGCCGGATGGCGGCGCTGCCTTATCCGGCCTACAAGACCCGTAATATCAATGATTGTGACAATTCTTGTAGGCCTGATAAGCGAAGCGCCATCAGGCATCAGATCACTCCATCATCTTCTCAATTGGCAGCACCAGAATCGAACTGGCACCGAGTGCTTTCAGTTTTTCCATGGTTTCCCAGAACAGGGTTTCGCTGCTGACCATGTGCATGGCTACGCGCTGCTGATCGCCCGCCAGCGGCAGAATAGTTGGACGCTCTGCGCCTGGCAGCAGGGCGATGACTTCGTCCAGACGTTCGGTTGGGGCGTGCATCATGATGTACTTGGATTCGCGGGCCTGGATAACGCCCTGAATACGGGTCAGCAATTTATCGATCAGCTGCTGCTTGGCTTCTGCCATCTCGCCGTCGCGCTGGATCAGGCAGGCTTTGGAGCGGTAAATCACCTCGACTTCACGCAGGCCGTTGGCTTCCAGCGTGGCGCCGGTTGAGACCAGATCGCAAATCGCATCGGCCAGGCCCGCACGCGGGGCAACTTCCACCGAGCCGTTTAGCAGGCAGGATTTAAACGTGACGCCTTTCTGATCGAGATAACGTTTCAGCAGGTGCGGGTAGGAAGTGGCAACACGTTTACCGTTCAGCGAAGCCGGGCCGTCCCAGGCTTCGTCAGCCGGGGTGGCTAACGAGAGGCGACAGCCACCGAAGTCGAGACGACGCAGCGTAAAGTAGCGCGGATCTTCGCCCTGCGCCCGGCGGTTGAGCAACTCTTCTTCCAGAACGTTTTCACCAATGATGCCGAGGTCAACCACGCCGTCCATCACCAGACCCGGAATATCGTCATCACGCACGCGGAGAATATCAATCGGCATGTTCTCTGCCATCGCAATCAGGCGCTGGGTGTGAAGATTAATTTTAATGCCACAGCGGGCCAGTAATTCGCGTGAATCATCGCTTAAGCGGCCTGATTTCTGCATAGCTATGCGTAAACGGGTATTGTCTAACATTCTCTTGTCCTCGTTATCCTGTCTGAATCGGTTTGGGTCACGCACCAAAAAAAAGCCCCCGGAAGAATTCTTCCGGGGGCTTTCTCATGCGCTCATGCACCACTGGAAGAGTTAAATGTCTCCCAGCACACATCGCCTGAAAGACTAGTCAGGATGATGGTGATGATGGTGTTTAAATTGAGCGCGTGTCATAAAATATTCTCGATGAATGTTTATTCATTTGATGTCTTTTAACCTAAACCACTTTAGTCACCGAAAGCAAGGGCTTTTTTTGATCATTAATTCATTTCATATTGATACTATGAATTGTCAGCCACCGTAAGCTGTCGTAGCCTTGGGTAATAGGCTCAAAGTCAGGAGAAAAGGCATGAAAAAGGTCGCAATTGTCGGGTTAGGTTGGTTAGGCATGCCGTTAGCCATGTCGCTGGCGGCGCGAGGCTGGCAGGTCACCGGCAGCAAAACCACGCTGGATGGGGTGGAAGCGGCCCGTATGAGCGGTATCGAAAGCTATTCGCTGCGCCTTGAACCTGAGCTGGTGTGCGCGTCAGACGATCTCGATGCGCTGATGGATGTCGATGCGCTGGTCATCACGCTGCCCGCCCGCCGTAGCGGTCCGGGTGAAGATTTTTATCTGCAGGCGATGCAGGAGCTGGTCGACAGTGCGCTGGCATACCGCATTCCACGGATTATTTTTACCAGCTCGACGTCGGTGTATGGTGACGTACAGGGAGCCGTGAAAGAAGGCTCGCCGCGTAATCCGGTGACGGCAAGCGGTCGTGTGCTGAAAGAACTTGAGGACTGGCTGCATAACCTGCCGGGGACCTCGGTAGACATTGTGCGCCTCGCCGGGTTGGTTGGTCCGGGCAGACACCCAGGGCGTTTTTTCGCCGGTAAAACGGCACCGGATGGACAGCATGGCGTCAATCTGGTGCATCTGGACGATGTGGTGTCGGCGATCGCTTTGCTGCTCCAGGCACCGAAAGGAGGACACATCTATAATATATGTGCGCCTATGCATCCGGCGCGTAATGTGTTCTATCCCCAGATGGCGCGTTTGCTGGGGCTGGAGCCGCCGGAATTCCGGGACGGTGTGGATAACGGTAAAGGTAAAGTCATTGACGGCAACCGAATTTGCAATGAACTTGGGTTTGAGTACCAGTATCCCGACCCGCTGGTGATGCCGATGGAGTGACAGACCAGCAGCGTGCCGTCATATACCGCCAGGGGGCGAGTATGAAACCACTGCTGGACGTTCTGATCATCCTCGACGCGTTAGATAAAGAGGGAAGTTTCGCGGCGGCGTCGGCAAAATTGTTTAAGACGCCGTCCGCGCTGAGTTATACCGTCCATAAGCTGGAAAGCGATCTGAATATTCAATTGTTGGATCGCAGCGGGCATCGGGCGAAGTTTACCCGCACCGGGCAGATGCTGCTGGAAAAGGGGCGGGAGGTACTGCATACCGTCCGCGAACTCGAAAAACAGGCCATCAAACTGCACGAAGGTTGGGAGAACCAGCTGGTTATTGGCGTGGATGACACTTTTCCTTTTTCACTGCTGGCCCCGCTTATCGAATCCTTCTACCTGCACCACAGCGTCACGCGGCTTAAATTTATCAACGGTGTACTGGGCGGTTCCTGGGAGGCGCTCACCCAAGGGCGGGCCGATATTATCGTCGGGGCGATGCATGAACCGCCTTCCGCGAGTAACTTTGGTTTTGCGCGTTTAGGTGACCTCGAACAGGTGTTTGTGATCGCACCGCATCATCCGCTGGCGCAGGAAGACGAACCACTGCAACGGCGTACCATTAAACGTTTCCGTGCCATTGTGGTGGGGGACAGTCCTCATCTGGCGAGCTTGTCGGGTTCTCAACTGCTTGACGATCAGGATGCAATCACCGTTTTTGACTTTAAAACCAAGCTGGAACTGCAGATCAGTGGGCTGGGATGCGGGTATTTACCGCGCTATCTGGCACAACGTTTTTTGGACAGCGGTGCCCTGATAGAGAAGAAAGTGGTCGCACAAATTATGTTTGAACCGGTGTGGATTGGCTGGAATGAACAGACGTCAGGATTAGCCAGCGCCTGGTGGCGAGATCAGATTTTAGCAAATAGTGCTATCGCAGGCGTTTATGTAAAATCGAGTGTCGATAAATCAGACAGTTAGAGAAAAATATTTATTTTTGGCTATCTCATTCTCTTGTTATTTCTCTCCAATTTAGTGCAAAATACGCCGCTTGCAAAAAATGACATTAGCCGACGTTTTAATACGCGTCGGTTATTTTTTTGCATCAAACCAATCATTCATAAAAGAGGCCGGGCTTCGTACCGGATAGATACTTACTAAAAACCGACAGTTGTTGTCGCTGAGGAATCCGTAAAAATGGGGCAATTTTTTGCTTACGCGACCGTATTCACCGTAAAGGGGAATGACCATGTCGCATAACGTTACTCCAAACACCTCTCGCGTGGAATTACGTAAAACGCTTACGTTGGTTCCGGTTGTTATGATGGGCCTTGCCTATATGCAACCGATGACGCTGTTCGATACATTTGGTATCGTTTCGGGCTTGACCGATGGTCATGTCGCGACGGCTTATGCTTTTGCGTTGGTTGCCATTCTCTTTACTGCGTTGAGCTACGGTAAACTGGTTCGCCGTTTCCCGTCAGCTGGCTCTGCGTATACCTATGCCCAGAAATCCATTAGCCCGACCGTAGGCTTTATGGTGGGCTGGTCATCGCTGCTGGACTATCTGTTCATGCCGATGATCAACATCCTGTTGGCTAAAATCTACTTTGAAGCGCTAGTGCCGTCGGTACCGTCGTGGATCTTTGTTGTCGCGCTGGTGGGCTTTATGACCATCTCGAATCTGCGCAGCATCAAGGCCGTCGCGAACTTCAATACCCTGATTGTTATTTTGCAGATGGGTATTGTGGCGGTGATTGTTGGCCTGATTATTTACGGCATTATGCACGGCGAAGGCGCAGGCACGCTGACCAGCACCCGTCCATTCTGGTCTGAAGGCGCGCACGTGGTGCCGATGATTACCGGTGCAACTATCCTGTGCTTCTCGTTCCTTGGTTTTGACGGCATCTCTTCGCTGTCAGAAGAAACCAAAGACGCAGAGCGCGTTATTCCGAAGGCTATCTTCCTGACCGCGCTGATTGGTGGCCTGATCTTTATTGGTGCCTCCTACTTCCTGCAGCTGTACTTCCCGGATATCTCTCGCTTTAAAGATCCGGACGCGTCACAGCCGGAAATCATGCTGTACGTTGCGGGTAAAACCTTCCAGTGGGGCGTGCTGGTGTTCTCCAGCGTAACCGTACTGGCATCCGGTATGGCGGCACATGCGGGCGTTTCTCGTCTGATGTACGTGATGGGGCGCGATGGCGTATTCCCGACCCGTTTCTTCGGTTATATTCACCCGAAATGGCGTACTCCTGCATGGAACGTGCTGCTGGTGGGTGCGATTGCGCTGCTGGCAATCAAATTTGACCTGGTGACGGCGACGGCGCTGATCAACTTCGGTGCGCTGGTGGCGTTTACCTTCGTGAACCTGTCTGTGATTTCACAGTTCTGGATCCGCGAAAAACGCAACAAGACGCTGAAAGACCACTTCAACTACCTGGTCATGCCGGTGTGTGGTGCTCTGACCGTCGGCGCACTGTGGGTTAACCTGGAAGAAAGCTCGATGGTTCTGGGTCTGATCTGGGCGGGTATTGGTCTGGTTTACCTGGCTTGCGTGACCAAAAGCTTCCGCAATCCGGTTCCACAGTACGAAGATATCGCGCAGTAATTGATGTTTGCCGGACTGGGGGCCTTGCGCCACCATCCGGCAAATTGCCTAACCGGAGACATGTTCTCCGGTTTTTTATTACCTGCGTGTTAGTTTCTCTTCTTACACAATCTCTTCGGCGTATTGCCAGAGTGATTTCAGCAGCACCAGTTTCTCTTTATTATCAGCGTACTGTTGACTCAGCATCTGCAATTCATTGGCATATTGCTGTAAAAACTCTGCGGTAAACACCTGACGGCGATGTTCCAGCCAGCGCTGCTGTTCAGCCTCATCCAGCGTGCCGGGGAAGTTACGCGCGCGGTAATTAAACAGCAGCTTTTCAATACGCTTATCAACAAAGGTAACATCCAGTGCCGGTAAATTGCGTGGGTCGGTTTCCAGCACGATTTTCATCGCGGCGCGGTCGGCATCGCTGAAAAAACCGTTATACAGTTGGGCATCCACGTTGTCTGACGGTGTGAAGGGTTCTGCCTCGGAAAAAATAGCCACCACTTTATCGCGAACCTGCGGGTTTTCACGCAGGATTTTGAGGTTATCCAGACAATGCTGACGGTTAATTCCCAGTCGGTCAGCATCTTCCGGGCGTAGCGTGTTGGCCTGAGCCAGAACCGGGCATTTGTTGATGTGCACCAGTTTCACGGGTACCGCTACGTTATCGCCCAGGTCGGCTTTGGCGGTGTAAAGGCGCTCACGCAGCGTGTCGCTGTCCAGCTCAAGCAGGGGAGAAATATCACCGGCTAAGTCAACCATGATGACCGCGTTGCGATTGTCCGGGTGCCAGGCGAGCGGCGCAACCCAGCTGGTATTGCCGCGCCATGCGCCGAACATGCCGGAGACATGAACCAACGGTTTCATTTGTGGGACATCGATCAGGGCGGCCAGCTTGTGCTTGTTCCGGTGGCTATAGAGATAGTCGAACAGACGAGGCTGACGCGACTTAACCAACTGCGCCATCGCAATGGTGGCGTACACGTCGGCCATCGCATCGTGGGCGTTGGCGTGTTCAATGCCGTTGGCTTTGGTCAAATGCTCAAGGCGGAAACTGGGTAACCCGTCGTCGTTTTCTGGCCAGTTAATGCCTTCCGGACGCAGGGCATAACAGGCGCGCATGACATCCAGTAAATCCCAACGTGAATTATCGTGCTGCCAACTCCAGGCGTAGGGGTCGTAGAAATTGCGGTACAGGATATTGCGCGTCACTTCGTCGTCGAAGCGCACATTGTTATAGCCCACAATACAGGTTTTGGGCACGGTAAACAGGGCGTGAATGCGGGCAGCAAACGTTGCTTCGTTCTCTCCTTTTTCACGCGCTTCCTGCGGAGTAATACCGGTGATAAGTACCGCTTCCGGGTGCGGCAGATAGTCGTCCGCAGGCTTGCAATAAAAAACCTCTGGATCGCCGATAATGTTGAAATCGTTATCCGTGCGGATGGCCGCAAATTGCGCGGGCCTGTCCAGCGCCGGATGGGTACCAAAGGTTTCGTAATCGTGGAAGAGAAACGTAGGGTGCTGCTTGCCGTCATTCATTGTTCAGTTATGTCCGGGATCAATTTAGCGCTTTTATAAGAGTACCAAAAAATAGTGAGGTAATCAGCAAAGCGATTATCTGTTCGGGGAATCAGGTCGCAATAAAATTGAGATGAACGGTGCTTTTATATATTTCTTGAATTAATTAAACGACCGAAACTGTATTTATTGGCATGATTATCATCAAGGGTAATTTCATTTTAATAATTTGATTGATAACCATTATTGTTATTTTTACGGTTAATTGTTGAGTTTTGGAAGTTTTAAAAATCTTTGTAAACAATAGGTTCTGATTCATCAGGATGTTCTCGCTTCATTGTAAGGAAATGTGAGTGAGGTTAAAAATTAATAATATAAACTCCATATAATAATTGGATATATCTAATAACAGGAGGTTATATGAGCATTAGTCGGCGTAACTTTTTGCGCGGCGTGGGTATTGGCTGCTCCGCATGCGCAATAGGAACTTTTCCACCGGGGGCACTGGCGCGTAATGCACCAGAGAGTATCAAGGGGAAAACCTCACTCACGCCAAGTCTGTGCGAAATGTGTTCATTTCGCTGTCCCATTCAAGCTCAGGTCATTAATAATAAAACCGTTTTCATCCAGGGGAACCCTAATGCGCCGCAGCAGGGTACCCGGGTCTGTGCCCGAGGGGGCAGCGGCGTGAGCCTGGTTAACGATCCGCACCGTATTGTTAAACCGATGAAGCGCACCGGACCGCGTGGCGCTGGAGAATGGCAGGTCATTAGCTGGCAGCAAGCCTATCAAGAAATTGCCGAAAAGATGAGTGCCATAAAAGCGCAATATGGTCCTCAGGGCGTTGTCTTCTCTTCTAAATCCGGCTCGCTTTCCGGTCATTTATTTTACCTGGCGACGGCCTTCGGTTCGCCGAATACCTTTACCCATGCCTCGACATGTCCCGCCGGGAAATCCATTGCCGCTAAAGTGATGATGGGCGGCGATCTGGCCATGGACATCGCCAACACCCATTATATGGTCTCTTTTGGCCATAACCTCTATGAAGGTATTGAGGTTGCCGACACGCACGAATTGATGACCGCACAGGAGAGAGGCGCGAAGATGGTCAGCTTCGATCCTCGCTTGTCCGTATTTTCCAGTAAAGCGGATGAATGGCATGCCATCAGGCCTGGCGGCGACTTGCCGGTACTGATGGCAATGTGCCACGTCATGATTAAAGAAAACCTGTATGACGCGCAGTTTGTGGAGCGTTACACCACGGGGTTTGCACAGCTGGCAGAGGCCGTACAAGAGACAACGCCTGAATGGGCGCAAAAGCTGGCTGATGTTCCTGCTGAGGTTATTACCCGCGTAACCCGAGAAATGGCGGCCAGCGCGCCTCGTGCCATCGTCAGCCCAGGCCACCGCGCGACGTTTTCTCAGGAAGAGATCGACATGCGGCGGATGATCTTCACCCTCAACGTACTGCTGGGCAATATCGAACGTGAAGGTGGCATGTACCAGAAAAAGGCGGCGGCAACCTACAACAAGCTGGCTGGCGAAAAGGTCGCGCCGGTGCTGGCAAAACCGGATGTGAAATTACCGAAGCCAACCGCGCAGCGCATTGATCTGGTGGCACCGCAGTTTAAATACATCGCCGCGGGTGGTGGGGTCGTGCAAAGCATTATTGATGCCGTGTTAAAGCAGACTCCTTACCCGGTGAAGGGATGGATCATGTCCCGACATAATCCTTTCCAGACCGTGACCTGCCGACCCGATCTGGTCAAAACCGTGGAACAACTGGATCTGGTGGTCAGCTGCGACGTCTATTTAAGTGAAAGCGCGGCCTATGCTGACTATCTGTTACCGGAATGCACCTACCTTGAGCGTGATGAAGAAGTCTCTGATATGTCAGGGCTGAATCCAGCCTATGCATTACGCCAACAGGTAGTTGAGCCCATTGGCGATGCTCGTCCGAGCTGGCAAATCTGGAAAGAGCTGGGTGAAAAGTTGGGTCTCGGGCAATTTTACCCGTGGCAGGATATGCAGACGCGCCAGCTGTACCAGCTCAATGGCGAGCACGCCTTATCCGCAGAACTGCGTCAGAAGGGATACCGGGAGTGGGGCGTACCGCTGTTATTTCGTGAACCTGAGACCGTGCGCCAGTTTGTCGAGCGCTATCCTGGCGCAGTGCCCGCGGACAGCGATGGTACCTACGGGGAGCAACTGCGATTCAAATCCCCGTCAGGCAAAATCGAGCTTTATTCCGCAGAGCTGGAATCGTTACTTCCCGGCTACGGTATTCCACGCGCCCGCAATTTTGCCCTGAAGGGTGAAAATGAACTCTATTTCATCCAGGGCAAGGTGGCGGTTCACACCAACGGAGCGACGCAATATGTGCCTTTACTCAGTGAACTGATGTGGGACAACGCGGTGTGGATCCACCCGACGACCGCGCGTGAAAAAGGGATTAAAAGCGGTGACGACATCTGGCTGGAAAACGCCACCGGCAAAGAAAAAGGTAAGGCGCTGGTCACGGCCGGTATTCGACCCGATACGCTGTTTGTTTATATGGGGTTTGGCGCCAAGGCCGGGGCTAAAACGGCGGCAACAACGCACGGTATTCACTGCGGTAATTTACTTCCGCACGTGACCAGTCCGGTTTCCGGAACGGTGGTGCACACCGCTGGCGTGACGCTGCGTCGGGCATGAACAAGGAGAACATCATGAATCAATCCACAAATCCCTATGTCATGCTGCATGACGAAAAACGCTGCATTGGCTGCCAGGCATGTACGGTTGCCTGCAAGGTTCTGAACGATGTGCCGGGGGGGTACAGCCGCCTGCAGGTGCAGATCCGCACCCCGGAAAAAGAGTCAGACGTCCTGTCTCATTTTCAGTTTGTGCGAGTTTCTTGCCAGCACTGTGAAGATGCGCCCTGCGTGAGCGTTTGCCCGACCGGTGCTTCATTTCGTGACGAAAACGGTATTGTGCAGGTGGACAAGTCGCGCTGTATTGGCTGCGACTATTGTGTTGCGGCCTGTCCGTTTCATGTACGTTATCTGAATCCGCAAACGAGTATCGCTGACAAATGCAATTTTTGTGCAGATACCCGCCTCGATGCCGGGCAAGCGCCGGCCTGTGTTTCTGTTTGTCCAACCGATGCGCTGAAGTTTGGCCGTCGCGATGACCCGGAGATCCAGCACTGGATAAGTCAAAAAGAGGTATATCGCCAGCAGGATACGCGCAGTGGTGAGGTGAGTCTTTATCGGCGTAAAGAGTATCATCAGGAGGGGAAAGTATGAATGCTATCTGGGGAGCAGAGCTTAACTATGCGCCGGACTACTGGCCGCAGTGGCTCATTTACGCAGGTGTGGTCATCCTGCTGATGATTGTGGGTCTGGTGGCGCACGCGCTGCTGCGCCGGATGCTGGCACCTAAAACCGCAACCGGTGAAGAGCATCGTGACTACCTCTACTCGTTAGCGGTCCGCCGCTGGCACTGGGGAAATGCGCTGTTGTTCGTTCTGCTGTTGGTGAGCGGTTTGTTTGGTCACTTTTCGATTGGACCGGTGGCGCTCATGGTGCAGGTACACACCTGGTGTGGCTTTGCATTACTGGCCTTCTGGGTGGGTTTCGTGCTGATAAATGCCACCACCGGCAACGGTTGCCACTATCGGGTGAAATGTAGCGGACTGATTTCGCGCTGCCTGCAGCAAACGCGCTTTTACCTGTATGGGATAATGAAGGGGGAAGCGCATCCGTTTGCCGCGACGGCAGAGAGTAAATTTAACCCGCTACAACAACTGGCCTATCTGGCCATCATGTATGCGCTGGTACCGTTGTTGATCATCAGCGGTTTGTTGTGTCTTTACCCACAAGTTATCGGCGCAGGTCCGGTTATGCTGGTGTTGCATATGGCGTTGGCGATTATTGGCATTCTGTTTATTTGTGCGCATATCTACCTGTGCACGCTGGGCGACACGCCGGGGCAAATCTTTCGCAGCATGATCGACGGCTATCACCGGCATCGCAGCCATCACGCAGATGTATCACCGCGTAAAGGGTAATATAGTGCGAATTTATCACTACCGGTTTATCTGATACCTGCATTCCATTGCAAGAAAATGTGCCTTAAGTCACATTTTCTTGCAATTTATCCCTGTTTGTTCTTCAGAATTTCCGTAAAAAGAACGGCTATTTTTCCTTTTCCTGAGGACATGCTGTTGAAACGCCGTTTGTTTATTGCCGCTTCCCTTTTCGCGATGAGTTTTTCCTCCGCCTTTGCGGCGGATGTCGCCAGTTTTGCTCCCCAACCTCCGGCTATCAATGCGGGTGCGTGGGTGCTGATGGATTACACCACAGGCCAAATTCTTACCGCAGGTAATGAGCACCAGCAGCGTAACCCCGCCAGTCTGACCAAGCTGATGACCGGCTATGTTGTGGATCGCGCCATCGACAGCCAGCGTATTAGCCCGTCAGATATTGTCACCGTTGGGCGTGACGCGTGGGCGAAAGACAATCCGGTATTTGTCGGTTCATCGTTAATGTTTTTAAAACAAGGTGACCGCGTTTCAGTACGTGATTTAAGTCGCGGCTTAATTGTCGATTCCGGCAACGATGCCTGCGTTGCGCTGGCGGATTATATCGCCGGTGGGCAGCCACAGTTTGTCGCGATGATGAACAGTTATGTGCAAAAGCTGAAGTTGCAGGACACCCATTTTGAAACGGTGCACGGACTGGATGCCCCAGGCCAGCACAGTTCGGCTTACGATCTGGCTGTGTTATCGAGGGCTATCATTCACGGCGAGCCTGATTTCTATCATATGTACAGCGAGAAAAGCCTCACCTGGAACGGCATCACCCAGCAGAACCGTAACGGTTTATTGTGGGATAAAACCCTGAACGTGGATGGGCTAAAAACGGGACATACCTCTGGTGCCGGGTTTAACCTGATTGCATCTGCGGTAGACGGACAGCGTCGATTAATCGCCGTTGTAATGGGGGCCGAGAGTGCAAAGGGGCGTGAAGATCAGGCGCGTAAGCTGCTGCAATGGGGACAGCAAAACTTTGACACGGTGCAGGTTCTGCGTAGTGGTAAGCAGGTCGGCGTTGAGCGGATCTGGTATGGCGATAAAGAAAAAATCAGTCTCGGTACCGAGCAGGATTTTTGGATGGCGCTGCCTAAAGCCGAAGTGGCGAATATTAAAGCAAAGTATGTGCTTGATAAGAAAGAGCTGGTCGCCCCCATTGCCGCACATCAGCGCGTGGGCGAAATTGAACTCTACGACCGGGATCAGCTGGTGGCGCATTGGCCGCTGATGACGCTGGAGTCAGTCGGTGAGGGGGGCGTGTTTTCGCGCCTGAGCGATTATTTTCACCATAAGGTGTAGATTTCTGTTTGTGCACCAAACTGGCAAGACTGCGAATCTGCTCACATAATAATCACTATTTCCTTGAGGCCGTAATACGCAGAAATTATACTGTGTTTTTATACAGTGACATGCGGGAGGTTATATGGAGTATGAGATAAAGCAGGTAGAAAGACGCAGGATTGCCGGGTTTCACATGGTTGGACCGTGGGAACACACGGTAAAGCAGGGGTTTGAACAGCTGGTTATGTGGGTCGACGGTAACCAGATTGTGCCGCTGGAATGGATAGCCGTCTATTACGACAACCCAGACGTGGTTCCGGCAGATAAACTGCGCTGCGATACCGTAGTTTCAGTGCCTGAAGGTTTTGAGATCCCCGAAAACAGCGAAGGGGTGATCCTGACTGAACTGGCGGGCGGCGACTATGCCGTGGCCGTTGCCCGTGTTGAAAACCATGACTTTGCCACACCCTGGTATCAGTTTTTTGACCGTCTGTTGCAGGATTCGTCCTGGCAGTTATCGGCCAAACCGTGTTTTGAAATTTACCGAAACAATGGCATGGAGGACGGATACTGGGATATTGAAATGTACGTGCCGGTGCAGGCGAAGTAACGGTTTTGGGTGTGAATCAGGATAAAAGGCCTGTTGATAACGGTAATGTTTTCACTGAAAAAACAGGTACAATTCTGTTCTTTGCTATTCCCTGACGGAGTGCATGAGTGCGTGCAGATAAGTCACTGAGTCCTTTTGAAATTCGCTTGTATCGTCATTATCGTGTGGTGCATGGTATGCGCATCTCGCTGGCGTTTCTTCTCACTTTTCTGCTGGTTCGCCTGCTGGACATCCCTGAAGGTACCTGGCCTCTGATCACGCTGGTGGTGATCATGGGGCCGATTTCCTTTTGGGGCAATGTCGTCCCCCGAGCTTTTGAACGTATTGGTGGCACGATTCTGGGTTCGGTCCTTGGGCTGGTGGCGCTCCGGCTGGAGCTCTTTTCATTGCCGCTGATGCTGATATGGTGTGCGGTGGCGATGTTCCTGTGCGGCTGGCTGGCATTGGGTAAAAAACCGTATCAGGCGCTGCTGATCGGCATCACGTTGGCCGTTGTGGTTGGCGCACCTGCGGGCGATATGAACACGGCACTCTGGCGCGGGGGGGATGTGATTCTCGGCTCGCTACTGGCAATGCTGTTTACCTGGATCTGGCCGCAACGCGCATTTATACACTGGCGTATTCAGCTGGCGCACTGCATTACCGGCTATAACCGTGTATATCAGGCTGCGCTATCACCCAACTTACTCGAACAACCCCGGCTGGATAAGCACTTACAGCAGTTGCTGAGTGACGTCGTTAAAATGCGCGGCTTAATCATTCCGGCCAGCAAAGAAACGCGCATTCAAAAATCAGTTTTTGAAGCCATTCAAACGATTAATCGAAATCTGGTGTGCATGCTTGAACTGCAAATCAACGCGCTGTGGGCAACGCGGTCCAGTCATTTTGTGATGTTGAATGCGCATACGCTGCGTGAAACTCAGCTCAGAATGCAACAGGCACTGCTGACGATAACGCACGCTCTCTATGAAGGTAATCCGCAGCCGGTGCTTGCCAACACCGAAAAACTCAATGATACGGTGACCGAGATGCGTCAGCTGATTGATGAACATAAGGGCGACAACGTTGCAGAAACACCTATTCATGGTTATGTCTGGCTGAATATGGAGATGGCACGACAGCTGGAACTCCTCTCACATTTAATCTGTCGTGCTTTGCGCAAATAAAGCGCAGATGAGGGGATTGGTTCTACTGCTGCTTCGATTCAGCAACGATTAAGGGTATGATACTGAAAAAGGCTAAAACCATTGGTAACTGCAATGGCTTTACCCTCGATAATTCAGGTTTCAACCGTGTATTGTCAATGCAGATGCAACTTGAAGTATGGCGGGCATGAAAGTAATGTTGACCCACTTTAGCCGTTGTTTAAACGAATCCGAATCTCACATTATCAGGGGTGTAAAAATGGAAACTACCAAGCCTTCTTTCCAGGACGTGCTGGAATTTGTTCGTCTGTTCCGTCGTAAGAACAAACTGCAACGTGAAATCCAGGACGTTGAGAAAAAGATCCGTGACAACCAGAAACGTGTCCTGCTGCTGGACAACCTGAGCGACTACATCAAGCCAGGTATGAGCGTTGAAGCGATCCAGGGCATTATTGCCAGCATGAAAAGCGACTATGAAGATCGCGTGGATGATTACATCATCAAAAATGCCGAGATCTCTAAAGAGCGTCGCGACATTTCTAAAAAGCTCAAAGCCATGGGCGAAGTGAAAAACGGCGAAGCGAAAGCAGAGTAATTGTTGCAAACGATAGGGGTGTAATGTGGCCCCTATCGTCTCTACTGTAATTCAACCCCGCCCGTTACCATCCGTAGCAAATGCTGTTCCGGCCAGTGTGTAGTCAGTTTTTTCTGCACCAGCATCCATTTGATGTAGTCAATGTCATGACGCGTTCTGTCCAGCATCAGGCCAACCACGCTGCCGCTGTGGGCAACGTTCACACCGTATAAATCACATTCTTCAACCAGCGATAATAACGAATCGAAATCCGGTTTTGGCAACAACATCTGGCTGGCAATGGCGCTTAGCGTGGCCGCTTCGCCCATCCGGTACGGGTTTTGACTTGAGCAAGCTTCCTGCACTTTTTCCCAAGCTCGTCTGAGGGCAGGTGCGCCTGCCTGTAACCCGGCCTGGCGCGGGATCCGGTGATAGTCTGCCGTGCGTAACGTTTCTGGGCTTTCGAGAACCAGCAGGTCGAGGTGGGGCTGCGCTTCACAGGCGATCTGAGTGGATGCGTCGTTATGATCAAAAAGCGTTAACTGGCGAAAAACGGTGCTGTCGGTAGGTTCGAGCGAAACGCAAAGCTGCGCTAACGTGGCTTCATCTAACTGATGGCCCAGATGGTGGGCGGTAGCGATGGCGGTGGCGGCAATATCTGCCGTACTGCTGGCCATCCCTTTGGCGATGGGGATCGTGGAGTGGATATCAATACGAATATCCTGACTGACATGTGCCGGATATTGCCAGTGCTGCAACAAGCGATCAACCATCGACCGTGAAAGAGGCCGCTCATCGGCAAGCGGCGATCCGGAGCTGACTTCAACGGTGCTGTACCATTCAACCGGGCAGGAGACCAATTTCTCGCTGCCCAGAATCCAGCCCTGGATAAGTTCTCCGCATGATGCGGGGCATTGCGCAACAGCCACGTCTTTTCACCTTTGTGATTAGCAATCTTCGGCGCATAGTGTCATGGCGATCGCGCTATTACCATGATGTGCCGCAATCTGCGGCGCAGCAGTGTTAAGCGGGAATGCTCAGCGTCACAGTTTCTGCAATCGCTATACGCATTACGTCTTGCGCGATCATCAGCTCTTCGTTGGTATTGATGACGGCCACTTTGACCATCGCGTTTTCTGTCTGAATGAAGGTCGCATTATGTTGGTTTTTATCCTCATCTACCGCCAGCCCTAAGAAATTGAGGTTGTGGCAAATTGCTGCCCGGGCACGAGCAGAGTTTTCGCCGATACCACCGGTAAACACCAGCGCATCCAGACCGCCCATTTGCATAATGTAGCTGCCAATGGTGGCACGAATTCGTTCGGCAAACAGCGTCAGCGCCAGCGCTGCCTGACGGTTTCCGCTATCAGCCGCCTGTTCCACGTCACGGTAGTCAGGTGATATGCCGGATACGCCAAGTAACCCCGACTCGTTGTTGAGTAGCTGATTTAGCTGCTGTGGTGTTTTACCTTCTCGTTGGGCAATCCACGGCAAAATGGACGGATCGATGTCGCCGCTACGGGTGCCCATCATCACGCCAGACTGTGGGGTAAAGCCCATTGACGTATTAACGGATTGTCCGCCCTTGATGGCGCAGATGCTGCTGCCGTTGCCCAGATGGCAACACACAACTCGCAGAGCGCTGAGCGGAACGCCCAGTTTTTCAGCCAGCGTATGGCTGACGTATTTGTGGCTGGTACCATGGAAGCCGTAGCGACGAATACCCAGCTCCGAATAATAACGCCAGGGCAGGGGATAAATAAAAGAAGGCTCGTCGAGCGTCTGATGGAAGGCCGTATCGAAAACTGCTACAGCAGGTGTCGCCGGTAACAGTTGGCGAAAAACAGCAATACCCAGCGCATTAACCGGGTTATGCAACGGAGCCAGTTCTGCCAGACGTTCTATTTCTGCCAGCGATTCATCGGTGACTAAAACTGAATCTTTAAAGGATTCTCCGCCGTGTGCGACGCGATGCCCAACACCGTTGATGTCTTGTAAGCTATTAATGATGCCGTGACTGAGCAGTTTTTCCAGTAACAGCGTTACCGCTTCACGGTGATCGGCAATCGGCAGTGTTTCCTGCCATTTTTGCACCGGTGTTTTTATCGTGACCTTTGCATCAGGCATCCCGATGCGCTCGAACAGCCCCTGACAGAGCATCTCGCCCTGCGGCATCGCCAGTAACTGAAACTTCAGAGAAGAGCTGCCTGCATTAATGGCCATTATTTTGTGAGACATGACGATTCCTTTGCGTGCAGAAAATTGAACATCTCATCAACGCCGGTATTGTTCACCGCGCTGGTAATAAAAACGTTTTGCGCCCCTGCCTGCACCAACCAGCTTTCGATGAGGGCAATGCGCTGCGGGTTAGCTAAATCGGCTTTGGTCACCAGACCGATAACGGGCCGGTTCATGGGGCCGGTAAATCCGGGAGAAAAAGGTGACCACGGGGCGTCAGCGTTGAGCACCAGCGCGATAACGTCGGCTTCACAGGCGCTGACCAGCAGCGCGCTGTACAGGCAGCGGTTCTCCAGATATTCACCGGGTGTGTCTATTGCCATGGGGGACCAGACAATAGCCTGGGTTTTCTGATAATGAAGCGCCTCGCCACGCATACACTGGGTGAGCGATGTCTTCCCGCACTGGCTGGGACCAATGAGCATGATGCGTTTCATCACATCACGTCCGCGTAATCGGGCAGGCGGTGAAACGCATCATTTCGCCCAGCGTGCGGGTAACCTGCTTCAGCGCGTACTCAACGGCTGAAACATCGCCGGTTAATACGACTGCGCCGGTAAAGCGGTCCAGAAAACCAATCTCTACCGCGCCCGATTTAGTGGCGATATCACAGGCGATAATGGAGGCTTCGCTGGGCGTAATGGTTAAAATGCCAATCGCCGAGACTGAATCCTGCAGGCCCAGTTTCTTGAACAAATCTTTACCGGGATTAGCGATAAGATGCGCCAGTGTGACCTGTTTTCCGGGCACATATTCCTGAATCATACGATCCGTCGTCGGCTGCATTTCCATCACCCCTCCACCATTTGGCGCCACATGCTTTCATGCGGACGTGGGATCACCGAGCGATAGACCAGCAGACCTTTTTCACCCGCACTTTCGCTGGCGACCGTCACGGCGTTATTCACATCGGAAACATCGCCCGCGACAACCATGTAGCACTTACCGCCAATACCAAACGCCATATGCACTCTTACCAGCGTGACATTGGAGGCTTTTACCGCGCGGTCGGCGGCACAAATACAAGCCGCAACGCTCCAGGTTTCAACAATCCCTACCGCCTGACGTTTATCTACACTATTGAGTCCGCTGATCGCCGGCAGAACGCTGGCATGAATGTTAGGCAGGACCAGGCTGTCGACGAGCATATCTCCAGCAAGTGAGGTTCCTGTGGCAATGGCCTGCTGTATTGCGCCAACATCACCACCCAGCATCAGCAAAAATTTTCCCGGGCAGATGGTTTTACTGACCAGCAAATTCACATTAGCGCTTTTCAGCATCGCATCGCCGGCTTCCATTCCTTTGGCAATGCTGGTGAGTTCTAAAATCCCTATAGCCTGAGACATGGTTAACCTCTTATTACCGTGATGGACTGATCTGTGATTTCGCTGACAATACCGTCAATACTGGCGTGAACCGGCGCACCTAATGCACCCTCGGGTATCTCTGCAACACATTGGCCGCGCACAACGCGCTCCCCTTTTTGCACACAAGGAATGGCACTGGCACCAATATGCTGGCGTAACAACAACGTTGTTTTTTCAGTGGGATGATCTGTCTGGTCTAATGGTGCATCGTGATACCAGTCACTGAGACCCAGTTTGGTAATAAGCCGTTTCACCGGAATCAGACGGTACTTCGCCATTTCATCTTCAGGGTTTAACGGGCCTTCATAACGATGATTGAGCGCACGTAGCTCGCGTTTGAGCATGCGGTTAATGCGCATCGGAGAAATCCCCACCGGACAGGCCACGCTTTCACAGACGTTGCATTCTGAGCAAGTCAGGGCGGTAAGCAGTAATTGCGGTGTGGCGGCCTGCTGATAGTTGACCGCGCGAACCAGCAAATGTGGTGAGAGTTCATGACCAATCAAGTGTCGTGGACACAGATCCGTGCACAAGCGGCACTGCTCGCAAACGGTTTTGGCAACTGAGAGCACGGTCCGTTCATCCTGCATTCGTCGCTGGATCAGCGCATGGGATTTCGGTAGCACCAGCAGGCCACCGGTCGTTTTACTGACTGGCGTATCCAGAGAAGTAATCAGACCGCCCATCATAGGACCGCCGTTAATAAATCCGGGGTCATCGACGGTAGCGCCGCCAGCCAGTGCCAGCACTTCGCGCAGCGACATACCGACAGGCACGGTCAGGGTAACCGGCCGGGCAACTGCGCCATTGACGGTTAATGTACGACGCGTAACGGGGAACTGCTGTTCAACGGCTCGTGCGATGTTAAGCACGGTCTGGACGTTATTGACCACCACGCCCACACTAACCGGGAGAGCAGCAGGAGGCACCCGCCGTCCGGTTGCCATCCAGATTGTCAGCACTTCATCGCCAGCCGGGTAGACATCAGGCAAAATGTGTAACCTGATATCGGCGGGCAGGAGAGGTGTTAACGCACTGATGGCTTTCTGATATTTTTCTTTAAGGGCGATAATGCCGGCGCTGGCGCCAGTGGTCTTCATGGCATACTGCACGCCGCGTATCAGTCGGGCCGCCTGCACGGCCATTAATTGCTGATCAACCTTCAGCATCGGCTCGCATTCTGCAGCATTGACCAGAAACGTATCGACCTGCGCCTGCAGTTTTACATGGGCAGGAAAGCCGGCACCACCGGCTCCCACTACACCTGCAGCGCGCACGCGATCGCGTATTGTCTGAGCATCATAACAAATGGGTTCAGCCGTCATGGCTGTATTCATAATAATTCCTCAAGCAGTTCCTGGATGGCAGCGGCATCAGCATCGCGGGGATTCGTTTGCAGCGTGGCATCCGCCAGAGCCGCCTGAACCATCGAGGGAATACGCTGTGACCAGGTTTGCTTTCCGTCTTTGAGCGCGTCTGTGAAAGAGGGTAACGCACACTGTTTTTTGAGTTGCTCAATATGATGAATTAGCGCATTGAGTGCCGCCGTATCGTTTGCGTTATCAGGGCATAAGTGGCAGGCCTTCGCGAAGCGGGCATACCGTTTTGCGGCCCTGGGATCGCGGGCATTAAAATGAATCACAGAGGTCAGGATCAGTGCATTGGCAAGCCCGTGCGGCAGATGAAACTGACCGCCAAGTTGATGCGCAATGGCATGGTTAATCCCAAGCCCGGCCTGGCTAAACGCCATCCCCGCGAGGGTCGAGGCGTTGTGCATTTTTCCGCGGGTAGCCAGGCAATCGCCTTTGCTGACGGCGATGGGCAGATACTGGAAGACAATTTGCGCTGCTTTTTCAGCCAGCGCGTCAGTGAAGTCGCTGGCCTTGGTGGAAACGTACGCTTCAAGCGCATGCGTCAGCACGTCCATTCCGGTATTGGCGGTGATGGCAGGCGGTACGCTGACCACCAGCATTGGGTCAAGGATCGCCATATCCGGGTAGAGGGCATTATTAAATAACGGATATTTAATGCCTTTCTCCGGATCGCCGATCACGCAGGCGCTGGTCACTTCAGAGCCTGTGCCGCTAGTGGTCGGAATGGCTACACAGGTTTCGATTTCGATGCCAAACTGACGGCTGAACCAGACAATCGCTTTTGCTGCATCAAGCGCCGACCCTCCACCAAAGCCAATCACCACATCCGGTCGCAGGGACTGCATTTGCGCAATCCCTTGTACTACCGTATTGATGGTAGGATCGGGTGTGATATCACTGAACACGCTAATGCGATTATCCGCAGGTAACGCATCGCGCAGCGTTGCAATCAGCGGCGAACGCGCAAGAAAACCATCGCAAATAATCCAGATATGTTTATTCGTGAAGCGTTTGAGCACGCTCAAACTGCCCTGGCCGCTGTACAATCGAGTTTGCAGTGAAAAGCTATTCATTACGGCCTCATTAGCGGATAGAAAAACCGTTGGTCAGCACGCAACGACGAGAACGTGCAAACGTTCGCGCAGACGTTGTCCCTTCACCGGTTGGGGTGGCGATGGTAAAGGTGGTGAAACCTTCGCCGCCGACGCCAATACCGGCGTAAGAGGGGCCATTTTTCACAAAAATAGACGTTTGCAACGTGCGAGCAGCAAGATTCAAACGCGACACATTTTGCGAGTGCATAATGGCAGTATGGTGCAGTCCCTCTTCAACCTTCAGCGCCAACGTTAGCGCACTGTCAAAATCGTTAACCGTCACGACAGGGAGCATGGGCATCAACTGTTCGCTGGTAACCCACACATCGTCAGCCTTGACGACGCCTATCAACAGACGAGGCGCTTTTGTCGGAACGGGTATACCCGCTGCTTCCAGTAGTGCTGCCGGACTTTTTCCGACAAGCTTCTTATTCGCCATTCCCTCTGGCAGACAGGCGGCGCGTAGTTTGTCTACTTCTTCGCTATTTAGCAGTAATGCCCCAAAAGACTGCATTTGTTGAATCAGTCGTTCGGCAACCGCTTCAACAACAATCAGGCTTTTCTCGGCAATGCAGGGCAGATTGTAATCAAACGATGCGCCGTTGATGATGTCTTCCGCGGCCTTAACCAGATCGGCGGTTTCATCAACGATGCAGGGTGGATTTCCGGCACCGGCACCAATGACTTTTTTCCCGCTTTTCATACCCATAGCCACAATTCCCGGGCCACCGGTAATCGCCAGAACTGCGATTTTAGGGTGCGCCATCATCTGCTGGGTAGCTTCAAAAGTGGGTTCTGTGACTGTGACAACAAGATTTCGGATCCCGCAGCAGCGAAAGGCAATATCTTCAATCATGGCAATCAGCTTGAGTGAAACCACTTTAGCGCCCGGATGCGGGCTGAAATAAACGCTATTCCCCGCAGCTAACATACTGATGCTGTTGTTAATAATGGTTTCCGTTGGGTTGGTGCTAGGAGCAACGGAACCCATTACGCCAAAGGGGGAATATTCAAATAGCACCATGCCGCCATCACCGGTGAGGGCGGTTGTGGTTAGATCTTCAATACCGGGGGTGTTATCCAGCGCGGCTTTATTTTTGAGAAATTTATCTTCTTTGTTGCCCATTCCCGTTTCGGTTGCGCTTTCTGCCGCCAACGAGGCCAGATGAGGTGTCAGTTCTTCCCGCAGAGCGCTAATAATGGCGCTACGGGTTTTCAGTGGGCATTGCTGATAACGTAAAAAGGCCTGATGCGCGGCATCGATTGCTTCACCGACGGATGGAAAAATACCGCCACCCTTTATCTCTGCTTTTGCCGGTTCGAGCTGTTCAGTCAAAATAGTGCGGATAAGGGTTTCAAGTTCTGACGTATTCATTGATGTGTTCTCACGTTAATCGCCGCAATGGCGGTTTCTGCAATGTCCATATCCTGCTCAACGCTTCCTCCGCTGATGCCAAGACCCCCAAGGAGTAAACCTTCTCGCCATAGTGCGTATCCGCCACCAAACGTGACGACTTTTCCCTGCATATGGCTTTCCAGACCGTAAAGTGCGGCGCCCGGTTGCACCGCTGCGCTCAGTTCATGGGTGGCGGTTTTCATCGCCACGGCGGTCCACGCTTTTTTCGGTGCCAGCTCGCTACTGACGAGCAGGGCATCGGGCATGCGCCAGGTCACTGTTTGTGTACCGTTTGCATCCACAATGCTGATGACAACAGGAACTTTGAGTGCTTGTGCACGCGCTACCGCCGTACGCGTAAGCTGATGGAGTTCCTGAAATGACAATGACATAGCAGACTCCTGAACTGCCGATGTCTGGGTCGCTGCCACGTAACGCTCAGCCACCTTCTGAATGAGCGTGTTTTGGTGCGCGTCATAATCTTCAGACCTGGCGAGCGCATATAAGCAATCGGACAGGCGGTTGATATAGCGCATCAGTACCTGTCGGATGGAGGCATCTGTAGAGAGTTCGACAAGACGTCTTTCAGCACGACGGGCAAGCGTGCGGGCGAAGTGCAGACGGCTGGCGGCTTCACAGCGTCCGGGCAAAATAAAACTGTGCAGGGGAGGCACTCGCGCCATCGCGGTATCGATGGCAGCCTCAAGTGCTGCAATGTCTTCCGAGCTGATGTAGCGTTGGGCGGGCGTGGGCTGTTCGCTTTCACTGGCCAGTTCGGCACTGAACCAAAACAGCCGTAACTGAATTTCTTCAAGTAACACACGGTGTTGCAGGCTTTGTGCCGCGCAGACGCACAGACTCAACGCCGCGTTGAGTTCGTCCAGCGTGCCGTAAGCCTCAACGCGCGGGTGTGTTTTACTGACGCGCTGTCCGCTAAAGAGCGCTGTCGTACCGGCATCGCCTGTTCGGGTATAAATCGCCATAGTTCCTCCTAGCGAGAAAGCGTGTCGACAATGCCAACAATGGCCAGATCGATAGCCTCATTGGGGCCGCTAAAAACGTGTCTGGCGCTGGAGCCGCTGCTGAGTAAAACCAGCTCACCGGTACCGGCACCCACTGAGTCAACTGCGACCTCGTCACCCGCTGTTGGCGATTGCGGTAGTTCGCCGTCGGCTGTTACCCGACGTACCAGTAACAGTTTTTTTCCAACCAGTGACGGTGATTTTTGCGTGGATACCACGACGCCTGTAACGCGTGCCAGATGCATGGTTCACTCCTGCTTAATTAATTGGATATTGCGCATACTGACGGTTTCTTTTGCCAGTGCGGTCACAACACATCGACGGCGTAGCACCAGAAACCCACCTTGTAATCGGGCTACATCGGCATAACTTAAAAGCGTATCGGGATGCAGAATGATGGTTTGCCCGCGTTCATCACTGAACTCCAGCGGCAGTCGCGCGAGTTTTCGTACGGGGATCGCCGGTAGCAATTGATGCTGCAGCGATATCTTCACGCGAACGCCACAGGCCAGGGCTTCGTGGAGAGTGATCGCTGACACATCGGATGAATCGTGTTGCGCAATATGCGCCAGCAGCGGTAAATCAGCGTGCTCGATAATCAGAGCGGAGTACTGACAAACCAGCGCCCGGGGATCGGCTTCCCGTAACTGCGCGACGCTTAGAGAGAGCGAACTGTCCGCGCGTTTTTTTAATCGGGAGACGACCTCCCCGATGATGCGTTGCAGCAGTTCATTGTTCATCGTGGGCTCACCAGCGTGGCGAATGCCTGTGGGCTATCCGCCCCTGCAGCATTGGCTTCGTCAGTGTCGATATGCATTTCAAGACGCATATCCGGCGAGACGCGAACGGCAACGTTATCGAAGATCAGTCTGCGTTCATCTCCATTGATGGCGACGGAGACTTTATCGCCATGTGACACGCGTAGGATCAGCGCATCAAGCGGCGACATGTGAATGTGCCGCTGGGCAACAATCACTCCGCATGAGATATCCAGTTCAGCAAAAGGACTCACCAGGCGAATGCCCGGCGTTCCCTGAATATTGCCGGACATACGCAACGGCGCAGCGATACCCAGCGTGCGGGCATCGCTGCGGGAGATTTCTACCTGACTGGTGCTACGCAGCGGCCCCAGCAAACGCACATTTTTTAGCTGGCCTTTTGGTCCCACCAGCGTAACGGTCTGATCTGCGGCATATTGTCCGGGCTGCAGCAGACCTTTTTTCTCGCTGATGGGCTGATTGGGAAACAAACGAGCGTAATCTTCAGCACAAAGATGGATATGACGATTAGAGATCCCCAGTGGAATAGGGCGCTCGCGCATTTCATCCAGTACTTTACTGACCGTAGTCTCCAGTTGCTGTTTATCCATTACGCTTCACCTCGTTTACCAGAATGCAGGCAGAGTGAGCGAGGCTCTCCCTTCTGGCGCGGACAGGCAGGGTCGAGACACAGATTGCAGCTAATCAGGTCTGTATCTTGCGGTGCCTCGGGTAATTCACTTTCCACAACCACCTGTACTTCCACCTCGACAGGTGTGGGTTCAGGGATGGGCTCAGGCGTCGAAACGACGCTGTGCGAAAGGATGCCTTCCCCGGGTCTGGAAATAACTTTGTGCGCAACCAGACCTTCCCGCTGGTCTGCAAAGCTGGCACCGGTGGAAATGGCCGCCTGCACGGAGGCCACATCCCCGATGATTTTGATCACCGTCCAGCCTGAGCCGTTGGTTTTTTCGAGGCCCACCAGCGTGATGGAGGCGGCTTTCGCCATGACATCCGCGCAACTGATGGCTAATGCCAGACCACTAACTTCAAGTAATCCCAGTGATTGCTTCACGCTGTGCTCCTTGTTGCAACGGTTTAAGCGGATTTAGGTAAAATGGCTTCGACGTCGCTGTGTGGACGCGGGATGACGTGGCAGGATTTCACCTCGCCAACGGCACTGGCGGCAGCGCTGCCAGCGTCTACAGCAGCTTTAACCGCGCCGACATCCCCACGAACCATGACGGTGATAAGGCCCGAGCCAATTTTTTCGTAACCAACCAACTGAACGTTAGCGGATTTCACCATGGCATCAGCGGCTTCAATAGCGCCGACAAGCCCTTTTGTTTCAACCAGTCCCAGTGCGTTATTCATACTGCTTTTCTCCTGTGGATTATGAGTGGCATTCCCGGAAGGGGATGCCTTTTACCAGCCGCGCAGCGTTATTGCCGATGCGCCGACGAGCGTGGCTATCTTGTTGATACGTCAGCGTAAAAAGTGGCGCTGAGGTCGGTAAATTTTTGTAGTGCACAACCAGTTGTTCCCGGTTACATCCAATGCCGACGAGCAGCGGTGACTGACATGCCGCCAGCCATGCGCTGTGGATGATGTCGGCGGAATGGCTCTCCTGAACCACAAAGGGGATCCCTTCTTCTTCAATACCCAGCAGGACGTCATTCCAGAGTGACATGTCCTCTCCCAGGGTGAAGATCACGATAGCCGGTGCGCTGAGGTTACTTTCCATGAGCAAATGCCTTGTACCAGGAGAGGATAAGCCCAGTTGCGACAGCATTTCGTGGGCCTTCGGTACCGCGAATATTGCCGCGACCCGCAACCAGGCGGTAGTGCGCCAGCGCATCCGTTACCAGCTGTGGAACTTCGAAGTCCAGAGAAGAGCCACCAACCAGAACCACAAACGGGATGTCGCGAATATTTCCTGTGGGGCTAACCTGCCGAAGCGCTCTCAGCGCATTGGTGACAAAAACGCGTTCCTTGGCGCTGCGGCGAATGATGCGAACTTTCTCCAGCGCCAGGTCCCCAGGTAATGGCACCAGTTCATCGGGTTTCACCACACAGACCCGGGCGAATACCGTTGGTGGCAGGGGAGAAGGAAAGAACTGAACGCTGCCATCTTCGTGGCGAAGGTGGAACAGGCTTTCTACTTTCGCCAGCGGATATTTTTTGATCTCCTCGGCGAGGTAACGGTCTTCCAGTCCCAGTTCACGGGCAATAATCATCGTGACCATATCGCCCGCACCCGCCAGGTGTGTGGCAATAATTTCGCCTTTTGGATTAATGATTGAGGCGTCAGTGGAACCTGCGCCGAGATCCAGAATGGCCAGCGGACGCGTCGTGCCCGGCGTAGTGAGGGCACCCAGAATGGCCGCTTCGGCCTCAGCGCCGCCTACCTGCACGTCGATGTTGAGCTTTTGCGTGATCTCCTGGGCTATCATCGCCATTTGCAGGCGATCTGATTTCACCATTGAGGCAATACCCACCGCCTGTTCCAGCGAGAACTCTCCGGCGAGTCCCCCCGTCACGCTGACGGGAACGGAGGTATCAACTGCCAATAAATCCTGGATGAAGATTTCATGGCTGGGCTTGTTGGTTAACTCCGCCATGGTCTGGCGTACATGTTCCAGCATGCCGCCAATATTGGTTCCTGCTTCGCCGATAACGTTATCAAGCCGTGGGCATTCGCCTACTGCCTTCATAATGGCTTCCGCGCCTGCGGCAACATCGACGCGAACAGTACGTCCTTGCGACTGGAGTTCGAGGTTTCCGGCAGGAATGGCTCGCGCTTTTACATCGCCCGACGGTGTTTTCACGACGACCGCTGAGCGGTTACCAATCAGGGCACGTGCCATGGGGACAATATTTTTGGTCTCGTCCGCATTCAGGTTAAAAACAGTCGCAATCCCGTAAGGATTAGAGAGCGTTTCAATCACCTTTCCGGGGATGGCGACCTCAATGGCCGCCAGCATCCCTAACGGGATCCGATCGATATAGCGCACTTCGTCGACGATGGGCAGCGGCGTAGTAAGACGGTTGCTGACCAGCACGCCATCGTCCTGTTGCAAAATAACGCCGGTTAGCTGATATCCGGCGCGAACGGAGGCATTAATCATGGTGGCGACATCGGCAAAATCGAATGCCGATGACACCACCAGGATATAAGGCATATCCGCCGGACGGGTTAACAACTCTTCCGGCGTAATTGTGACGCCAACACCTAACCCGACCCCACCAGGCGTTTTAGGGTTGTGGCCGATCATGGTCGACTCGGTGATGATGGTTTCGGTGATCGTCTCCATCGCCACATCACCAATGACCGGCGTGGCTTCGTTAATACGGATGAGCGAAATATCGCTGACATTGATGCCTGCATTTTTTGCTGCAAGCGTAAGCGCCTCCTGAATACCAAACACATTACGTAACGTGCCCTTAATTCCAGTCGTTTCTGCCAGTGCGCTGGTTGTAATGCTCAGCGTGCCAGCGTCATCCAGAGTCGCGAGAGCGACTTCTGTTGATGAGTTGCCTATGTCAATGCCAGCTATATATCGCATCATTTTTCCCTAAAATTAATCGTCACCTTTGAGTTTCTTACGCTCGACGTACAGCACTGCTGCTTCACGCACGAAGGCTGCGCAAATCTTTGCCTGATAACGATTTTCGAGATCGTCGGCGATGGCCATCAGCTCGTCTTTGGTTGAGCGGTATGGACGCAGGGCGTTGTAGATCTCAAGGATGCGATCGTCAGGTACCGCGGTCAGTTCTGCGGCACGTTCAAAGTTCATCGCCAGCCTGTCACGTCCGGCATCTTTGGCGATATCCGCCTGAATGCGCAGCGTTTCTGGTGTGATACGCATATCCTGTGCGGTGACCTTATTGCTCAGCACATTTTCGAGCGTGAAGTCATCCAACGTTTTATTGGTGGCGGTTTTTACCCACTCAGGGTGTTTATTGGCAAGCGGGTAATCCGTCACTTTCGCGGTATGCGCTGATGAACTAGTCGCGGCTGGAGTGACGGTCTCTCCCTGCAGGCTGTTCATTCGGCTCAACACATCCCGAACCATCGATTCAATTGCGTCGGTATTCATGGAGTTATCCTTTATCAAAGCGCCACGCGCAGTTCCTGCGGGTTTTTGCCCGTCACGACGTATTTGGTCTCTTTAATGTGCAGAATGGCTGATTTCGCCTGGTACTTCGGACGCGCCATCTGATCATTCAACGTCGGGACCGGTTGTGGAGATTCACGCTTGGCGTAACGCGCGGCGTTCTTACCAATCTGGCGGTAGGTTTCCAGCGTCAGGAGTGGGGCCTGAGGGAACAGCTCCAGGTTAGAAAGCGGCGGTAACCCCTGCTGGTGGATAACCGTGGTGCCTTTGGACTGGATGCCGATTGAAATACCGGAGCCACTCAGACGGTTACCTTCCACGGCGACAAACGCCACATCGGAGGATTTAAAGCAGCGGATGACGCGTGCTTTAATGCCTTCTTCTTCAATACCCGCGATCACTTCGCGCAAAATATTCTTGTGCGGAATACCGACGATATTGACGGTCTGCGAGAGCCCAAACGCCGGACCAACGGCAATAATCACTTCATCCTGCTGCTGGCCCTGTTTGGCTTCGCCAATTTCGGTCAGAAAACTGTCACCTGGCGCGGTCGCCATCTGCGGTGCGGTTGCCGCGGCAGACGATCGGAAAGAAACAGGCTTATCGCTGGTCTGCATTTCAGACAGCACATCTTCAATTATCTGGCGCAGCAGCTTTTCATTGATTTCCATAGTTCACCCCTTAGCCAAGCTCGTTGGGATCAAGTGCGCCGGGGATGTTTTTAATTTCTTCCCAGCGTTCGCCTTGCAGGCGATAACCTGTTGCCGGACCGGCATAATCGTTGACGTCATTCACCGCGGAAAGCACCTGTCCGTCGCCGACGATAATGGCGGAGGTATGCAGATAGTCTCCGGTTAACTTGGCTTTCTGGATGTTGAGCATATCCTGAGCAACATCGGTAAATCCGCCCTGGGCCAGGGCTTTCACCACTTCCAGTCCGTTGCGGTTTTTGCTGATGATCTCTTGCGCAAACTTAATGTCTTCAACGATGTTACGTTCTGGCATATCTTTCGAGCCGTGGGCGTAAGTTGCGGCTTCAACTTCTTCATCGGTGATAGGTGGCAATCCCATTCCAGCAAACACTGCCTGCAGTGCGCGGGCCGCTTTGTTACGAATGGCGATGACGTCTTCTTCACGCACCGGACGTAAACCCCCGTCGACTTTCAGGTCACGCTGGAGAACGTTGTAGTCGTCAAAGTCTTCGGCATCTTCGTTAGAGCCTGCAAACATGTTGTCGTAGTTCGGCACGGCGGAATAACCGGAAGATATGAAGTCAGTTCCTGGCAGGAATTGCATCAGCAAACGCGCGGTACGGCGCATATCCGAGTGGGTAAAGGTTTGGTCGTTACTGGAGGCGCATTCGAGATCCAGTGACGAGCAGATCAGGTTTTCTGCCAGCACTGCGCGGATACCTGACGGTACGGCGGAAGGGACGCCGATGCAGCTAACGGACCCGTTCTGTAAACCCTGCACGCCAGCGGCTTTGGTGATGTAAATGCAGCGGGCTTCCAGATACAGCATGGATTTGCCTTCTGCATAACCCATCTGCACTTCTGAGCCAGAACCTGAGGTAAAGCGCATTTTTAGACCGCGTGAGGCATAAGAAGAGGCCAGGAAGCCTTTTGACCATGGGGTATCGTCACCATCGGTAAAGACCGGTTCAGTACCGTACACGGAAATCGTTTCTGCATAGCAGGTGTGGCCTAACATGCCGAGTTTGAGCTCGGTGGCTTCTTCCAGTGAGCACTGGGTTAATACACCGGGACGCCCAACCTGTGAACCAACCAGCAGAGCAATAGCGTTAAACGGGGCATAGCGTGCCACGGCAACGGTTGTTTCCTGCTCGTCAAATCCACGCCATGCGCCTTCTGCTGCATCGGCCGCAATCTGCACCGGGTTGTCTTTAACGTTAGTGACGTGCGCTTGTTGAGAAGGGGTTCTGCGGGCGCGCATTTTCTGCATCGACATCATCATTTCGACGACGTTCATATGCGAAACCACTTCGACAATTTTTGCCGGTGTCATCGCGGTGGTCAGCGGAACGATGTCTTTGCGTTTCACATTAGGATCGCAGAGCATATTGGCGAGTTTGACCGAGTCCATCGCCATCACTTCTTCAGCGCGCGCCAGATTAATACCGTAGCGGGCAATGAAATGGTCTATCAAATCAAATTCACTGGCGGCTTTACCATCCAGTTCGGTGACCATACCGTTAACGATTTTTATGGACGGTTTTGGGTCGTTCGGGCTTTCCATCGCAATGAAGCCTTCTTCGATCCACTCCTTAACGAAGCCGTCCTGATTCACAGGGCGTTTCGCCAGTGCTTCAAATCTTTTCGATCTCATGAATCAGCCTCACGGGTATCAGATGTAGGACGGACGATCGTTTTTCGGTTCTGAACCGAGGGTCGCAAGCACGGTTTTACCGATTTCGCGCGCGGAGATGACGGCCTGACGTACGGCGCCAGAGTCACCGGAAATAACCAGAATGGCTTCGTTACTGAAGCTGGTACCATGGGCAGGGGAGCTATAAGCCACCACTTCGACGTTGGCCGATTTCAGTGCGGTATCGGCCATCAGTACACCAACCGATGCCGGTGCGCCGACGATTACACCACAGGCACGACCAATGGGTGCGCCGAAGGCTTTTTCCAGCGCATAGCTGGCACGTGCGGTGTATTGCATTTCGATGTGACCGGCTTCATTGGCGTAGACATCACCAAATGTGCGATCCAGTTCTTTCAGCGCGACTTCAATTCCGCGTTTTACGTCGGAAACATCGTTGCCGCCGAGGATAATCAGTGAACCGTGGCCTGCTCCGCCTTTGGTATCTCGCGGAAGCTCAATGCTCACCACTTCAGTATTGGTGGCTTTTACCGCTTCATCAGCGGCCATGATATGGGGACCTGCGCCGGTACGGGCGCCTAGAATGCCAATGGAGCGATAGCGTTTTTCAAGCTTCATCGCGTCCAGTAAGGCGCTGTCGACGTTGGCGATCACCAGACCGACGGTGTCGCCAATCGCGGTGCCGACAAATTCCGTTAAACTGCAGCTTTTCTCTGCCATAGCCGTCTCTCGTGTTGGAAGATTATTTTCAGGGATAGCCTTGTGTTCTGGCGTTGCCACTCGAGCAATCACCTGCGCCATGATCTGTTCAACCAGCTCATTGCTGCTCATCAGCTAATTCCCTTCGGTAAGATTTTTTCGACATCGGTATGAGGACGTGGGATCACGTGTACGGCTTTCACTTCACCCACATTACGTGCGGCAGCGGCGCCTGCATCTGTTGCCGCTTTTACCGCGCCAACATCACCGCGAACAATCACGGTGACCAGCCCTGAACCAATTTTTTCGTAGCCGACCAGCATCACATTGGCTGACTTCACCATTGCATCTGCGGCCTCTATGGCTGCAGTTAAGCCTTTGGTTTCTACCATTCCTAACGCTTCTTGTTGCATAAAGACCTCGCCTGGGTTGTTCCGATTTTCATGACTATAAAAAGAAGCGAGGAAAAAGAATGGCTGACTTGAAACGGAGAGTGAAAAAATAGTAAGCGATCGGTGATATAAAATTGCTTTATTTTATTTTATCAGATTGTTTTTAAATGATTTTTGTGATTTTGTGGATGTGAAAATTTGGTTATGTCAATACCAGATTTACATTTTTGCTAGTGACACGATAAATATCATTTGCTATGCGGGGGAAATGAAATTGTGATGCTTGTTTGAAAACGGAAATCTGCTGTTGGCAATATTTTATTATTTTTATAATGCGTTTTTAATAGGGCTAATGCCCGTTTTTGTTAGCTGTTTTAATAATGCTGACAGCAAGAATTTGCTATCACTACACGATTTTAAAAAGGTGGGAGTGCTCAGATTGCCAACAATTTGCCGACGGCGCTTTTTATAGTAAGCCTTGAAGTACTCTACTGCCAGCAGGGAGTCCGCTGGTACAGACACGAACTCTGCTTAGAAGGTGTCACAATGAACGATTCACTAAAAGCGCAATGCATTGCCGAGTTTTTAGGTACCGGGCTGTTCCTGTTTTTTGGCATTGGATGCCTGAGTGCCCTTAAGGTGGCCGGTGCGAGTTTAGGGTTATGGGAAATATGCATCATTTGGGGTCTTGGGATTTCGCTGGCGGTCTACCTGACTGCCGGAATATCCGGGGCACACCTCAACCCTGCGATTACCATCGCTCTGTGGCTGTTTGCCTGTTTCCCTGGGCGTAAAGTTTTACCCTATACGGTCGCGCAAGTCGCGGGTGCCTTTGGCGGCGCGTTGCTGGCCTATTTGCTGTACGGCAGTTTATTCATTGAATATGAGACGGCGCACCATATGGTTCGTGGCAGTCTTGAAAGCCTGCAACTGGCCAGTATTTTTAGTACTTATCCGGCCTCTGCGCTTAGCGTATGGCAAGCGGCGCTGGTGGAAGTGGTCATCACGTCCATTTTGATGGGCATGATTATGGCGCTGACGGACGATGGCAATGGGGTGCCTAAAGGTCCTCTCGCGCCATTGCTGATTGGTATTCTGGTCGCCGTCATCGGTGCATCAACAGGTCCGCTCACAGGATTTGCCATGAATCCGGCGCGTGATTTTGGTCCTAAGTTGTTTGCCTGGTTTGCCGGATGGGGAGATGTTGCGATGACGGGGGGACGCGATATCCCATACTTTATCGTCCCGATTGTGGCACCGATCATCGGCGCGTGCGCCGGGGCAGCAATTTATCGTTACTTTATTGGCAAAAATTTACCGTGTAATACTTGTAAGCTGGAGGAAAATGAGAACTAGCTTCATGGAAATTGTTTATTTCTGAAATGCAAAAACTGATTTCGTGATCCGGTTTCCTGAACAGCTTAAAAAGTCTCCCCACAATGGGAGACTTTTGTTATGGTCCATTAACACCTTTTATCATTGCGTCTAATAGCGAGATGAAAAGTGAATGTAAATAATGTGTTTTTATTTATAACAATAAATTAACTGAGAGGTTTTATCATGATTTCTGCGAGCGCCCTGAACTCAGAACTCATTAATAAAATCGCACAGGATTTTGCACAGGCCACCAGTCTGGCCGTTGTGGTTGTCAATATTCACGGTGATGAAATTTCTGAACTCTTTAATTTTACCCCTTTCTGCCAGTTGATGCGCCAGCACCCGCAGCACAGCACGCGATGCCGTATGAGCGATCGTTGTGGGGGCCTTGAAGCATCAAAATCAGACCAGCCGTGTATTTATCGCTGTCATGCCGGCCTTACCGATTTTTCTATCCCTTTGGTGATTGCAGGCCACTTGGTCGGTTTTGTTTTATGCGGTCAGGTGCGCTTAAGCAATGACGTAGGCCTGGTTGATATTTTGAATGTCGATGACCGCTGGCAAGCCGATCCCGAACTGCTCAATGAATTTCGTAATGTTCCGGAAATGGACTATTCTCGCGTCATCGCCTCTGCAGATTTGCTGAAGTTGATTGTTGAAAATTGCCTTAAAAAACAATTGAATTTCGTTGTCATTAAAGACAATACACAGCAGTCAGAGTCGGTGCGTCCAACCCGTAGCCCGACTCCGCATGACAGTAAAATGAAAAAAGCGTTGCGCTATATCGACGCACATTTGTCGGATGAGCTTCGCCTCGAGGAGGTGGCTTCGCATGTTTATCTCAGTCCGTACTATTTCAGCAAGCTGTTCAAAAAATATCAGGGGATCGGTTTTAATGCCTGGGTAAACCAACAGCGAATGGCAAGTGCTAAAGAGTTGCTTTGTCATAGTGACTGGAGTATTGCCAGTATTGCGCGAAATTTAGGCTTTTCGCAAACCAGTTATTTTTGCAAAGTTTTCCGCCAGACATACCAGGTGACGCCGCAGGCTTTTCGCCAGCAAATTAGTGTTGTTTCGTCCGAAGAGTCAGCATAATAGCAATATTTTGCTATTGCCGATTTTTGATATCGTATTGTATGTCCGTCATTATAAAATGAAAAATAAGGATAGAAGACAATAAATTGTCATAGCGCAACAAAGTAATAGTGTCTGAAGGATAAACTGCACCAGTTTTTATTTTTGTGATGAGATACAGTGTCTGTGTGAATGACTTTCTTTATTATTAATTGAAGCTTTCATACGGAATGCAAGCTTAAGAATAAGCTGAATGACGCCATAACATTGGCTGAATGAGCGTAAAAGATATTTAAATGAATTTTTGTCATGAGGTGTGTTAATTCATCTCATGCCTGGAGCTTAATAGAATTTGCTCCTGAGCTGACAGGTTTACCACGTTTGTGGTAGGGAAGGGGGTGAGAATCCCCCGCAGCCCCCGCTGCTGTGATGCTGACGACCCCGTATAGACCACTGATCGCGAGATTGGGAAGGACGGGCGAGAATGACGCTAAGCCAGAAGACCTGCCTGTCAGTGACTACCAACAACTTCGGTGGGAAGTGGGTTGCTCAGATGCATACAGTCGAAAGACTGGGTATCTTTACACCCCTACCACCCTGAACAGGATCAGGGTATGGCGGCCAATTTTCGCGCGTTTGTTCTTGCAGGTACCGGAAGCGGCTGTGGTAAAACCACGGTAACGCTGGGCTTGTTGAGTCTGCTGAAAAAACGCGGTTTGCGCGTCCAGCCTTGCAAAGTCGGACCTGATTATCTGGATACCGGCTGGCATACCGCCGTATCTGGCACAGCCTCCCGCAATCTTGATAGCTTCATGCTCCCCACTTCCACGCTGAACGCCTTATTTTGCGAACATATGCAGCATGCGGATATCGCCGTCATCGAAGGCGTTATGGGGCTGTATGATGGTTATGGTACAGACCCCAATTACTGCAGTTCCGCCGCGATGGCGAAGCAGCTGGGCTGTCCGGTCATTTTGCTGGTGGACGGTAAAGCCGTCTCAACGTCAATTGCCGCTACGGTGATGGGATTCCAGCATTTTGATCCAACGCTGAACATTGCTGGCGTGATTGTTAACCGGGTAAACAGCGAAACGCATTACCAGCTACTTAAAGTCGCCATCGAACGCTACTGTTCGATACCGGTATTGGGCTATGTTCCCCGCGTGGATGGCGTGGCGCTCCCTGAGCGTCATCTGGGACTGGTGACCGCGCGGGAATCAATCGTCAATCAGTTGCCGTGGCAGGAATTTGCTACAACGCTCGAGCAAACGTTAGATATCGACGCGCTGCTGGCCTTAAGCCAGTTAGACACCCCACCGGTGGGCGAATGGCCCGCGCTTCCTGCCGCCGATGCCGGAGCTGGACTGACGCTTGCCATTGCTGATGACGAAGCATTCAACTTCTATTATCCGGATAACATTACGCTACTGGCGCGCACGGGCCTCAATATTGTCCGTTTCAGCCCGCTACATGACAGCCGTCTCCCTGATTGCCAGATGATCTGGCTAGGGGGCGGATACCCTGAGCTGCACGCTGCCGGGCTTGCCCAAAATTCCACCATGCTGGCGCAACTGCGTGCGGCTCATCAGCGCGGTGTGGCGATTTACGCGGAGTGCGGTGGTCTGATGTACCTGGGGAGTTCGCTGGAAGACAGCAACGGCGATATCTGGCCGATGGCGGATATTATTCCCGGTCACAGCAAAATGGGCAAACGTCTGACCCGATTTGGCTATTGTGAAGCGCAGGCCGAACAACAAACCTTACTCGCCGCGCCCGGTGACGTGCTGCGCGGACATGAATTTCACTATTCCGATTTTACCCCTCAAACCCAGGCCGTGATGAGCTGTCGCAAAGTTCGCGATGGCGAAACATTACAGGCGTGGTCCGGCGGCTGGCAGGTTGGCAGTGCGTTTGCAAGCTACCTGCATGTTCACTTTGCTCAGCGTCCGGAGATGCTTAATCACTGGCTGGCCGCCGCAAGGAGCGTGAAATGACGCTGCTCGCGTGGTGTGTCGCCTGGCTGCTTGATTTTATCATTGGCGATCCGCAGAGCTGGCCGCATCCGGTACGCTGGATTGGCAATCTCATTACCGCTGTGCAGCGACTGGTGCGCCGCTACTGCCATAGCGATGGCATGCTGCGTATCGGTGGCGCAGTGCTGTGGGTTGTGGTGGTCGGCGTGACCTGGGGCGTTTCATGGGGCGTACTGGCGCTGGCACAATCGCTTCATCCGTGGCTGGGTTGGGGCGTCGAGGTGTGGATGATTTTTACCGTGCTGGCGGGCCGCTGTCTGGCGAATGCTGCCCGGGATGTCGAACGTCCACTGCGTGCCAATAATCTCGCGGAAAGCCGGGAAAAACTCTCCTGGATTGTCGGCCGTGACACCTCACAATTGCAGCCGAAACAGATCAATCGCGCAGTGGTGGAAACCGTCGCTGAAAACACCGTGGACGGCATCATTGCGCCGCTGTTCTTCCTGTTTCTCGGCGGGGCGCCGCTGGCGATGGCCTACAAAGCGGTGAATACGCTGGATTCCATGGTGGGCTATAAAAATGAAAAGTACCGCGCTATCGGGATGGTCAGCGCGCGACTGGATGATGTTGCAAACTTTATTCCTGCCCGACTGAGCTGGCTGCTGCTGAGCGTGGCTGCATTTTTGTGCCGTAAAGACGGATCGCGGGCTTTACAGATTGGCTGGCGCGATCGCTACAACCACAGCAGCCCAAACTGTGCATGGTCGGAGGCATCCGTTGCCGGGGCATTAGGCATTCGACTGGGTGGTCCTAACGACTACTTTGGCGAACGCGTTGAGAAACCGTGGATTGGTGATGCACAACGAGACATTTCAGTAGACGACATTTCCCAAACAATTCGATTGATGTGGGTAGCATCGACCCTGGCCCTGGCGCTGTTTATCGCGCTGCGGTGGCTGTTGGTCGGTGTGGCCTGAGGACAAAACAATGCAATACATTCAGCAACCCCAGGCGATTGAAGCCAAAAGTTTCGACATCATTGGCGACATTATTCGTGAAACCCGCCCGGACTATCAGTTTGCCAGCCCATTACATGAAGCCATCATCAAGCGGGTGATCCACACCACCGCCGACTTCGACTGGCTGGACATTTTGTGGTTTTCCGATGATGTACTGGCGCAGTTTTGCGCCGCGTTAAACCGATCAAGCGTGATTTATACCGATACTACGATGGCCCTTTCCGGAATCAACAAAACGTTGCTGGCAAAATTCGGCGGAGAATGCCGCTGTTACATTAGCGACCCGCGAGTGGTGCGCGCCGCAAAAGAACAGGGGATCACTCGTTCGATGGCCGCCGTCGACATTGCGGTTCAGGAAGAGGGCGAAAAGCTGTTTGTCTTTGGCAATGCGCCGACGGCGCTGTTCCGCCTGATGGAACATGATGTTGCCGTGAGCGGCGTGGTCGGTGTGCCGGTAGGGTTTGTCGGCGCGGAGGAGTCGAAAGATGCGCTGACGAAAAGTCATCTGCCTGCCATAGCTGCCCTGGGCCGCAAAGGCGGAAGCAACGTCGCAGCCGCTATCGTCAACGCGATGCTCTACCACATGCAGGGGGCGCGATGAGCGACCAACCCTTTGACGCACCGGTATGGCACAACGGTAAAGCGCTGCGCAAAGGGTACACCACCGGATCGTGTGCGACGGCAGCAGCCAAAGTCGCTGCGTTGATGGTATTGCGTCAGCATTTGATCCATCAAGTATCCATAGTCACCCCGTCCGGGGTCACGCTATGCCTGAACGTTGAGTCGCCGCACATTGAAGGGCAGCAGGCGATTGCCGCTATTCGTAAAGACGGCGGCGATGATGTGGACGCCACCCACGGGATGCTGATTTTTGCTCGTGTGACGCTAGACGACAGCGGCGAGATAGCGCTGCAGGGCGGCGAAGGTGTCGGCACGGTCACCCGCAAAGGAATTGGCCTACCGGTAGGCAGTTCGGCAATCAATCGCACGCCGCGTCAGACTATTGAGTCAGCGGTTCGCGAGGCGATCGGCCCAAATCGTGGGGCACAGATTGAAATTTTTGCCCCGGAAGGTGAAGAGCGGGCGCAGAAAACCTACAACTCGCGTCTGGGTATTCTGGGCGGCATTTCCATTATCGGCACCACCGGCATTGTTACGCCCATGTCGGAAGAGAGCTGGAAGCGTTCACTGTCGCTGGAGTTGGAAATCAAACGTGCGGCGGGACTGGAACACGTGGTGCTGGTGCCGGGTAACCATGGCGAACGTTTTGTCCGCGAACAGATGGGGATTGACACGCAGGTGGTGGTCACCATGAGCAACTTTGTCGGCTACATGATTGAAGAGGCCGTCCGCCTTGGGTTCAAACAAATCGTTCTCGTCGGACATCCGGGCAAGCTCATCAAAATTGCAGCGGGTATTTTCCATACCCACAGCCATATTGCCGACGCGCGTATGGAAACTCTGGTCGCCCACCTGGCGCTGCTCGGTGCGCCGCTGGAATTACTGACGCTGGTCAGCGACTGCGATACCACCGAAGCCGCGATGGAGCACATCGATGCCTACGGTTTTCAGCATATTTACGATCATCTGGCTAAACGTATCTGCATGCGTGTCCTGCAGACCTTGCGTTTTACCAAAAATCCGCCGACCTGCGACGCCATCATGTTCTCTTTTGATAACCAGATCCTCGGCAGCAACCGCCCGGTCGCAGAGATTGCGCAGGAGATGACATGCTTACCGTTGTAGGGATGGGACCCGCAGGGTTGCATTTGATGACGCCCGCAGCACGCGAGTCTGTCGCTACGGCGGATGTGCTGGTCGGTGGTAAACGGCATTTGCAGCAGTTCCCGGATTTTACCGGCGAGCGGTTTGCCCTTGGCGCCAATATCCCGGAGTTATTAACCTGGATTGATGAGCATCAGGGGAAGCATGTAGTGGTACTGGCCTCTGGCGACCCGTTGTTCTACGGCATTGGCACCCGGATGGTGGCGCATTTTGGCATTGAACATGTGCGCATTATTCCTGGCATCAGTGCGGTGCAATATCTATGCGCGCAGTCCGGTATTGATATGAACGACATGTGGCTGACCAGTAGCCACGGCCGTAGCGTCTGTTTCGATGAACTGGCACGACATAACAAGGTGGCGATGGTCACGGATGCCCTGTGCGGTCCGCGCGAAATTGCACATCAGCTTATTGCCCGTGGTAAGGGGCATCGCTGGATGGTGATTGGCGAAAACCTGGCAATGGAAAATGAACGCATCCACTGCCTGCCGCTCAGTGAAATTAATGCCGACTATGACATGAATGCAGTGGTGATCCTCGATGAAAGATGAGCTTTTTCTGCGTGGAGAGAAGGTGCCGATGACCAAAGAAGCGGTCCGTGCACTTGCCCTCTCAAAACTTGAATTACACCGCGCCACGCACCTGATTGATATTGGCGCAGGAACCGGCAGTGTGTCGATAGAAGCGGCGTTGCAATATCCATCGCTACGCGTGACGGCGATTGAGCGTAACCCGGCGGCACTCAGGCTGCTGGACGAGAATCGCCAGCACTTTGCCTGCGCCAATGTCGATATTTATCCCGGTATCGCGCCGATGACCATCGCGGAAAAAGCTGATGCCATCTTTATGGGCGGCAGTGGTGGTCACCTGACCGACCTGATCGACTGGTCGATGCGTCAACTGCATCCCGCCGGGCGGCTGGTAATGACCTTCATTCTTCAGGAAAACCTGAATACCGCGCTGGCGCATCTGGAGCACCTTGGCATGCAGGGTGTGGACTGCCTGCAAATGCAGGTGTCATCACTGACCACGCTTGGCAGTGGCCACTATTTCAAACCGAATAATCCCGTTTTTGTTATCGCCTGTCAGAAGGAAGGAAACCATGTCTGAGATATTTGATCCCCGTAGTGTGTGGTTTGTTGGCGCTGGTCCTGGCGATCGCGAGCTGATTACCCTCAAAGGTTACCGGTTGCTGCAGCAAGCGCAGGTGGTTATCTATGCCGGATCGCTGATTAACACCGAACTGCTGGAATATTGCCCACCTGACGCTGAGTGTCACGACAGCGCCGAACTGCATCTGGAACAGATCCTCGACTTGATGGAAGCCGGTGTAAAAGCGGGTAAAACGGTTGTGCGTCTGCAAACCGGCGACGTCTCGCTGTACGGCTCGGTCCGCGAGCAGGGTGAAGAGCTGACCAAACGCGGGATTGAATGGCAGGTGGTGCCTGGCGTCAGCGCGTTCCTCGGGGCAGCGGCAGAACTCGGAGTCGAGTACACGGTACCTGAAGTGTCGCAGAGTCTGATCATTACCCGTCTTGAAGGTCGTACGCCGGTACCGGAGCGCGAACAACTGGAGGCGTTTGCCAGTCACCAGACGTCAATGGCGATTTATCTTTCCGTCCAGCGTATCCATCGGGTGGCTGAGCGTCTGATTGAGGGCGGTTATCCGGCGACCACGCCAGTGGCGGTCATCTATAAAGCCACCTGGCCTGAAAGCCAGACCGTACGTGGCACCCTTGAGGATATTGGCGACAAAGTGCGCGATGCGGGGATCCGCAAAACGGCGCTTATTCTGGTCGGCAACTTCCTGGGCACGGAGTATCACTACTCCAAACTCTATGCGGCGGACTTTAGCCATGAATACCGTAAAGCCTGAGTCTATCGCGTTGTTCTGCCTGACGCCCGGCGGTGTTTTGCTGGCGAAGCGTCTGGCGGCAATGCTACCGGTGACCTGTTTCACCAGTGAAAAATTGCTGGAGGAGGGATTTATTCCCTTCGAAAACGGGTTTGCCAATGCGGCCCGCGATGCGTTTGCGAACTATTCAGCGCTGATTTTTATCGGCGCGACCGGTATTGCGGTACGCGTGCTGGCTCCGCTGGTTAACGACAAGTTTTGTGACCCGGCGGTGGTCGTGATCGATGAGCGTGCGCAGCATGTCATCAGCCTGCTGTCGGGCCATGCGGGGGGCGCTAACACGTTGGCGCGCTACCTGGCGGGCATGCTGGGTGCGGATCCGGTGATCACCACGGCGACGGATGTGAATGACATGGCGGCCCTTGATACGCTGGCGTTTCAACTGAATGCGCGAATGACCGACTTCCGTTCGGTGGTAAAAATCGTTAATCAGATGCTGGTCAGCAACAAGCGGGTTGGCCTGTGGTGGGACGACGAACTGGCGCAGGACGTCAGTCATTGCGATCGTCGTGGTTTCATCACGGTGACTGACCTGAACCAACTCCCTGAGCTCGATGCGCTGATTTGCATCACCTTGCGGACCGATCTCCCCGAGTTGCCCCTTCCGCACTGGAAGCTGGTGCCACAGCGGGTTGTCGCCGGGATTGGCTGTCGTCGCGATACGCCGTTCCCGCTGTTAGCTGAACTGCTTTCCCGCCAACTTGAAGCCCAACGGCTCGATCCGTTGGCACTAAAAGCCATCGGCAGCATCACGCTGAAAAAAGATGAACAGGGGCTTATCCAACTGGCTTCCTGCTGTCGCGTACCTTTCGAAACCTTTACTGCTGACGCGCTGCGTGAGCATGAACACCGTTTTCCTGCCTCATCGTTTGTGCGTAAAACGGTCGGGACGGGGAGCGTCTCCGGTCCTGCAGCCTGGCTGCTGAGCCATGGACAACTGTTAGGCGAGACCCTGCGTGAACAGGGCGTCACTATTACTTTGGGAGTTTCACACTGATGTTAACCGTAATTGGAATTGGTCCTGGCTCGCAGGCAATGATGACCATGGAAGCCGTTGAAGCACTGAAAGCGGCAGAAATTATCGTGGGTTACAAAACCTACACCCACCTGGTAAAAGCCTTTACCGGCGATAAGCAGGTGATCAAAACCGGGATGTGCAAAGAGATAGAACGCTGCCAGGCGGCAATTGAGCTGGCGCAGGCCGGTCATAATGTGGCGCTAATCAGCAGCGGCGATGCCGGAATTTACGGCATGGCCGGGCTGGTGCTTGAGTTGGTCAGCAAGCAGAAGCTGGATGTTGAGGTCAAGCTGATCCCTGGGATGACTGCCAGCATTGCCGCCGCCTCTTTGCTCGGCGCTCCGCTGATGCACGACTTCTGCCATATCAGTTTAAGCGACCTGTTAACACCGTGGCCGGTGATTGAAAAACGCATTGTGGCTGCGGGCGAAGCTGACTTCGTGATTTGTTTCTATAACCCGCGCAGCCGTGGCCGCGAAGGGCATCTGGCACGTGCTTTTGAGCTGCTTTCTGCCAGCAAAAGTGCACAAACGCCGGTGGGTATCGTGAAGTCAGCCGGACGTAAAAAACAGGAAAAATGGCTGACCACGCTCGGCGAAATGGACTTTGAACCGGTGGATATGACCAGCCTGGTGATTGTCGGCAACAAAACGACCTACGTTCAGGATGGCCTGATGATCACCCCACGCGGTTATGTACTGTGAATTACGGTGATGTGCTGGTCATGGGTGGTACCAGCGATGCGCGCATGCTGTGCCAGCAACTGGATGCGGCGAACGTGGCTTATACCCTGTCGGTAGCCACCCCGACGGGGAAGCAGCTGGCGGGCGATATTAAAGGTCAGGTGCGCTGCGGACGTCTGGAGCGGGAACACATGGTTGCCTGGCTGCAGGAAAACCGTACGCGCTGGGTGATTGATGCCTCACATCCGTATGCCGAAGTGGTGAGTCGTAACATCATGAGCGCCTGTGAAGCGGCGGGCGTGCTGCTGAGCCGCTATCAGCGCCCTGAGCAGTTGAGTGGCTTAACGCATCCGCATCTTTATACCGTGCAGAGTATTCAGCAAGCCTGCGACGTGGCGCGTCGCTTTGGCGAACGTGTGCTGCTAACCACCGGCAGCAAAGATCTGGCTATCTGGCGCGCGGGGCTACCGGAAAAAACACTGCTGGCCCGCGTACTGCCGGTGCCTGACGTTATCCAGCAATGCGCCGATTTAGGATTTGGCGTTGGCGAAATATTCGCCCTGTGCGGGCCGTTTAGCGCTGAGTTTAATGCCGCTTTTTACCGTCAGTGTCAGGCTGACGTGGTCATCACCAAAGCATCGGGCGCGGAAGGTGGTTATCAGGAAAAAGTACAACCCTGTCTGGATGCCGGGATCCCCTGCATCGTGATTACACGTCCGGCACCGTTGGTGACGGGAGAAGAATTACTGGATAGTCAGGCCGCATTTGCGGCGCGTTTAGCGCGCTGGCTGGCTGTGGCTTAAGGAGTTAGAGATGAAAAAGGCGCTTCTGGTGGTCAGCTTTGGCACCAGCTATCACGACACCTGTGAGAAAAATATTGTGGCCTGTGAACGCGATCTTGCGGCCAGTTGCCCTGACCGTGACCTGTTTCGGGCATTTACCTCCGGGATGATCATCCGCAAGCTCAAACAGCGCGACGGCATTGACATCGACACGCCGTTGCAGGCCCTGCAAAAGCTGGCGGAGCAGGGGTATCAGGATGTGGCTATTCAGTCGCTGCACATCATTAACGGTGACGAGTACGAAAAAATAGTTCGTGAGGTACAAAGTATGCGCCCGCTGTTTGCGCGCCTGACGCTGGGGGTTCCCCTGCTGAGCAGCCATGATGATTACGCGCAACTGATGCTGGCGCTGCAGCAGCAGATGCCGTCGCTTGGTGAGCGAGAAAAAGTGGTGTTTATGGGGCACGGGGCCAGCCATCACGCCTTTGCCGCTTATGCCTGCCTCGATCACATGATGACCGCGCAGGGTTTCCCGGCGCGAGTTGGTGCGGTAGAGAGCTACCCGGAAGTGGATATTCTTATCGACAGCTTAGGTCGCGAAGGGATAACGGCGGTGCATCTTATGCCATTAATGCTGGTTGCGGGTGACCACGCTATCAACGATATGGCCTCCGACGAAGACGACTCGTGGAAAACATTATTTAACGCGGCAGGCATTCCGGCCACGCCGTGGCTTAGCGGTCTGGGTGAGAACCCGGCGGTACGCGCCATGTTCGTGGCACATTTACAGCAGGCGCTAAACGTGGCGCTGGAGGAAGCAGCATGAGCGGTAAACTGTACGCATTAAGCACTGGGCCAGGTGCCTCCGATCTGATAACCGTGCGCGCGGCGCGCACGCTCGGTTCGCTGGATATTCTCTATGCGCCCGCCGGACGTAAAGGTGGCGACAGCCTGGCGCTGTCTATCGTCCGGGAATATGTCGGTGAGCAGACCGAAATCCGCTGTTGCCATTTCCCGATGAGCGCCGACAGTGCCGAAAAAGAAGCCGTCTGGGATGAGGTCGCCGCTGCACTGGTTGCGGAAGTGGAGGCCGGCAAGCAGGTCGGTTTCATCACCCTCGGCGATGCCATGCTGTTCAGTACCTGGGTCTTTTTACTCCAGCGTATTGGTAATCCTGATTGGTTAGAAATCATCCCCGGCGTGACCTCATTTGCTGCCATTGCCGCGCGCTCAAAAACGCCGCTCGCCATGGAACAGCAGTCGCTGGCGGTCGTCTCGTGCACTGCGCCGGAGGCTGAAATCCGGCAGGCGTTAAAGCAGCATGACAGCCTGGTGCTGATGAAGGTCTACGGTCGGTTTGCACGCATCAAGGCGTTGCTGCAAGAAGAAGGCATTCTGGACTGCGCGTTAATGATGTCCGAAGCCACGCTACCGGGTGAGCAGTGCTGGCGCCAACTCAGTGAAGTGAGTGACGATCAGCCGCTGCCGTATTTCTCGACCATTCTGGTCAATAAACAGTGGGAGTATGAAAGATGAAGCTAGAACACCAGCTAAAACAGCTGTCTTTCAGCGGGTTGGCTGCGGCGCTATTACTGATGATTGTGCCTGAGCAGGCGTTTGCTATGCACATTATGGAAGGCTTTTTACCGCCGATGTGGGCGCTGGCCTGGTGGCTGCTGTTTTTACCCTGCCTGTGGTACGGGCTGGTGCGCCTGCGCCAAATTGTGCAGGAAGATAACCACCAGAAAGTGTTACTGGCCCTGTGTGGCGCGTTTATTTTCGTGCTGTCAGCGCTGAAAATTCCATCTGTTACCGGGAGTTGTTCGCATCCGACCGGGGTCGGTCTGGCGGTGATTCTGTTCGGGCCAGGCGTGGTGGCCATTCTCGGTGCCATCGTTTTGTTATTCCAGGCATTATTGCTGGCACATGGCGGTTTGACCACGCTGGGTGCTAATGGTATGTCGATGGCGGTTATTGGTCCGGTCGTCGGCTATATGGTGTGGAAGATGGCTTGCCGTGCGGGGTTCCGTCGTGATGTCTGCGTCTTCCTCTGCGCCATGCTGGCCGATCTGGTGACCTATTTTGTGACGTCGGTGCAACTGGGTGTTGCTTTTCCGGACCCGTCCGTAGGTGCTACGGGCTCTATCATCAAGTTCATGGGGATTTTCTGCCTGACGCAGATCCCAATCGCTATCGCAGAAGGCTTGCTCACGGTGATGATTTATGACCAGCTCACCAAACGGCAGCTCATCACCGCACAAGGACATTAACCATGAAAAAGACGCTGATTCTGTTAGCAATGGTGATTGGGCTGGTTGTCCTGCCATTTTTCATCAACCACGGTGGAGAATACGGAGGATCAGATGGCGAAGCGGAAAGCCAGATTCAGGCCATCGCTCCGCATTATGAGCCGTGGTTCCAGCCGCTGTATGAGCCAGCCAGCGGTGAAATTGAAAGCCTGCTGTTTACGCTTCAGGGATCGCTCGGTGCAGCGGTAATTTTCTACATTCTGGGTTACACCAAGGGCAGACAACGCCGTGATGACCGGTCTTGACAGGCTGAGCTACCAGAGCCGCTGGTTTCATGTCACACCGCAGCGCAAATTTCTGCTGTGGTTAGTGATGATGATTCTGGCGTTTACCCTGCCTCCGTTGGGGCAGGGTATCGAGCTGTTACTCATTGCCGCACTGAGCTGCTGGTTGCTGCGCATCTCTTTCTGGCGTTGGTGTCGCTGGATGGCGTTGCCGTTTGGTTTTTTGCTGGTCGGGGTGGTGACGATCCTATTCAGTGTGAGTCGCGATCCGCATAGCTTACTGGTTAGTCTACCGGTGGGTAGCTACTGGTTAGGCGTCACCGAAGCGGGTGTACTCACTGCCAATGCAACATTCTGGCGAAGCCTGGCGGCGCTGGCATCCACCTTTTGGTTGGTACTTAATCTGCCGTTCCCGCAATTAATTCTTTTACTGAAATGGGCGCGCGTTCCGCGCCTGCTGACTGAGCAGATCCTGCTGACCTGGCGATTTATTTTTATTCTTTTAGACGAAGCGCTCGCTATTCACCGCGCGCAAACGCTGCGTTTTGGTTATCGTAGCGTGCCGCTGAGCTATCGCTCGTTGGCAATGCTGGTGGGGCTGTTGTTTACACGTGTGTTAATCCGCTATCAGCAAATGACCACCACACTGGATATCAAACTGTATCAGGGTGATTTTCACCTGTAAGGAAAAGTATGCTTGCCACCTCAGCGCTTTGGTTTCGCTATCAGGATGACCCGGTCCTCAAAGGGCTCACGCTGGATTTTTCCGCGCAGGCCGTCACTGGACTGGTGGGGGCCAATGGGTGCGGAAAATCCACGCTGTTTATGAACCTGAGTGGCTTGTTGCGTCCACAGCAGGGGGCGGTGATGTGGCAAGGAAAACCGCTGGATTACAGCAAGCGAGGCCTGCTGGCACTGCGTCAGCAGGTGGCGACCGTATTTCAGGACCCCGATCAGCAAATCTTTTATACCGATATCGACAGCGACATCGCCTTTAGCCTGCGCAATATTGGCGTGGATGAAAAAGAAATTGCTCGCCGGGTGGAAGATGCCCTGACGCTGGTGGATGCACAACATTTTCGTCATCAGCCCATTCAATGCCTAAGCCACGGACAAAAAAAACGCGTGGCGATCGCTGGCGCGTTGGTACTGCAGGCGCAGTATCTGCTGCTGGATGAACCGACTGCGGGCCTTGACCCCTCGGGCCGTACGCAAATGATTGAGATTATTAAACGGATCGTGGCGCAGGGAAATCATGTGGTTATTTCCAGCCATGATATCGATCTTATCTATGAAGTGAGCGACGCGGTTTACGTTTTGCGCCGGGGAGAAGTGCTGACGCACGGCACTCCCGGTGAGGTATTCGCGCGCACGGACCTTATTGAACAAGCAGGATTAACTCAGCCCTGGCTGGTGAAGTTGCACACGGAGCTAGGCTTCCCATTGTGTAAAACAGAGGCTGAATTTTATCGTTGTATGCGAGAGAACGCACTGAAGGAGGCGTCATGACGCAGGCAATAATGTTGCAGGGAACGGCATCTGATGTAGGTAAAAGCGTATTAGTCGCCGGGCTGTGTCGTATTTTTTATCAGGATGGACGACGTACTGCGCCGTTCAAATCGCAGAACATGGCGCTGAACTCGGGTATTACGCCTGAGGGGAAAGAGATGGGGCGCGCGCAAATTTTCCAGGCTGAAGCGGCAGGGATCACCCCAGATGTACGTATGAATCCGGTGCTATTGAAACCGACCAGCGACCGCAAAGCGCAGGTGGTATTGATGGGCAAAGTGGTGACCGATATGGATGCGGTAAGCTACCACGAGTACAAACCGCGTCTGCGCGAGCAGATCATTTCGGTTTATAACAGCCTGGCGCAGGAATTTGACGTTATTGTGCTGGAAGGGGCGGGAAGCCCGGCTGAAATTAACCTGCGCGATCGCGATATCGTCAATATGGGGATGGCGGAGATGGCGCAGTGCCCGGTTGTGCTGGTGGCGGATATCGATCGCGGCGGCGTGTTTGCCTCGATTTATGGCACGCTGGCGCTGCTGCATGATCATGAACGCGCGCGCGTAAAAGGCGTGATTATCAATAAATTTCGTGGCGATGTGGCGCTGCTCTATTCCGGTATTGAACAAATTGAAGCGCTGACCGGCGTTCCCGTACTCGGCGTGATGCCGTGGCTGGATGTTGATCTCGAAGATGAAGATGGCGTCGCGCTGCAAAAAGGGAAATATTTACGCACCGACAAACGCGATATCGAGATTGCTGTGGTGCAACTGCCGCATATTTCCAACTTTACGGATTTTAATGCGCTGGCCGCCCAGCCGGACGTTCGGGTGCGCTATGTTCGGCACCCGGAAGAGCTGGCAGGCGTCGATCTGGTGATTTTGCCAGGCAGTAAAAATACGCTCGGCGATTTAGTCTGGCTGCGCGAAAGCGGTCTTGCGCACAGCGTGTTGCAGCTACACCGTCAGAATGTGCCGGTGGTGGGGATTTGCGGTGGCTATCAAATGCTCGGCGAGACCATTATTGATGACGTGGAGTCGGGCCTGGGAACGCTGCCGGGTCTTGGCCTGCTCGATACCGTCACCCATTTTGCGCAACACAAAACCACGACCCTGGTTGAAGGACAAATGTCGGCCACATTGCCGGACTGGCTGGCAGACGCCTCAGGGTTAGCTGTTCGCGGCTATGAAATTCATATGGGTGAAACGGTGTTATCCGGGGAGTGTCAGTCGGTGATGACGCTGCAAAAAGAGGGCGGTAACGTCGCTGATGGCGCGGTGACTCACGACGGTCTGGCGTTCGGCACCTATCTCCACGGCCTGTTTGATAGCGATGAATTTACGCGCGCGCTGGTGAATGGCCTGCGGGTGCGCAAAGGGTTAGCACCACTGGATTCAACCTTCCATTACGCGCAATATAAATCACAGCAGTTTGATCTGCTGGCGGATGCGATGCGGCAACACATCGATATTGAGAAAATTTATACCATCATGCAGCAACACCGGGAGCCAGTATGATGATTCTGGTTACCGGTGGTGCCCGTAGCGGCAAGAGCCGTCACGCAGAGGCACTGATCGCGGACTCCCCAAACGTGCTGTACATCGCGACGTCGCAGATATTCGACGAGGAGATGGCGGCGCGAATTCAACACCATCGCGATGGACGCCCTGCGCACTGGCGTACAGCCGAGCGCTGGCAACATCTTGATGCGCTGATTACGGCTGAGAACGATCCGCACGAGGCGATTTTACTGGAATGCATTACCACGATGGTGACGAACCAACTGTTTGCGTTAGGCGGCGACAGTTCACCGGATGGCTGGGACTACGCCGCGATGGAACGGTCCATTGAGGATGAGATCCGTGTTCTGATCGACGCTTGTCAGCGTTGCCCGGCAAAAGTCGTGCTGGTGACTAATGAAGTGGGGATGGGGATTGTTCCGGAAAATCGTCTGGCGCGGCATTTTCGCGATATTGCTGGACGGGTAAACCAGCGTCTGGCGGCAGCGTCAGATGAGGTCTGGCTGGTGGTATCTGGAATTGGAGTCAAAATTAAATGAGTAAGTTGTTTTGGGCAATGCTCTCTTTTATCAGTCGCTTGCCCGTTCCTGCGCGCTGGTCGCAAGGACTGGAGTTCGAACAGTACTCGCGCGGCATCGTCATCTTCCCGCTGATTGGCGTGGTGCTGGGAGGGGTGACGGGACTGGTCTTCATGGCGCTGCAAGCCTGGTGCGATATCCCGCTGGCAGCGCTGTTTAGCGTGCTGACGTTGGCGCTGCTGACCGGCGGTTTTCATCTTGACGGTCTGGCGGATACCTGTGATGGCGTGTTTTCTGCTCGTCGGCGCGAGCGGATGCTGGAAATAATGCGCGACAGCCGCCTGGGGACCCACGGCGGACTGGCGCTGATCTTTGTTCTGCTGGCTAAAGTGCTGGTGGTGAGCGAACTGGCTCTACGCGGAACGCCAATGCTGGCTGCACTGACTGCAGCCTGTGTGGCAGGGCGTGGAACCGCCGTTCTGCTGATGTACCGGCATCGTTATGCCCGCGAAGAAGGGCTGGGAAATGTCTTTATAGGCAAAGTAACCGGACGACAAACCTGCGTTACGTTGGGGCTTGCGGCGATCCTTGCTGCTGTACTGCTTCCCGGCATGCGTGGAGTGGCGGCGCTGGTCGTCACGATGGTGGCAATTTTCATTCTTGGGCAATTATTAAAACGCACGTTAGGTGGGCAGACCGGCGATACGCTTGGCGCGGCCATCGAACTTGGCGAGTTGATCTTCTTACTGGCTCTGCTTTGAGCCAGTCAACACATTGAGAACCCTTATGCAGACTTTATCCGCTTTACTCCACGCGATCCCTTCTCCCGACAGTGCTGCAATGTTACGCGCACAGCAGCATATTGATGGCTTACTTAAACCGCCGGGCAGCCTGGGACGTCTTGAGTCTCTGGCCGTGCAACTCGCCGGTATGCCAGGCCTGAAGGGCGTGCCGCGCGTGGGGGGGAAAGCGATGCTGGTGATGTGCGCCGATCACGGCGTCTGGGATGAAGGTGTGGCCGTTTCGCCGAAAGTGGTTACGGCGATTCAGGCAGCAAATATGACGCGTGGCACGACCGGCGTTTGCGTACTGGCTACCCAGGTTGGCGCAAAGGTTCATGTGATTGATGTGGGGATTGACGCTGACCCTATTCCTGGCGTGGTGAATATGCGCGTTGCGCGTGGCTGCGGCAATATTGCTGAAGGCCCGGCAATGCACCGTTCTCAGGCCGAGGAACTGTTGCTGGAAGTGATGCGCTATACCCGTGAACTGGCGAATGAGGGCGTCACACTGTTTGGCGTCGGCGAGTTAGGCATGGCCAATACCACGCCTGCGGCGGCGATTGTTAGTGTACTGACCGGCAGTGATGCTGAGGCGGTGGTGGGGATTGGCGCTAACCTGCCACTCTCGCGGGTGGGCAATAAGGTGGATGTGGTGCGTAGGGCGATCGCCGTTAATCAGCCCGATCCCACTGATGGTATAGATGTGCTGGCCAAAGTCGGTGGCTTTGATCTTGTGGGGATGACGGGTGTGATGCTGGGGGCTGCCTCTTGCGGTCTGCCGGTGTTGCTGGACGGGTTCCTTTCTTATTCCGCTGCGCTGGCAGCCTGTCAGATTGCGCCAGAGATTAAGCCGTACCTGATCCCTTCACATTTTTCCGCCGAAAAAGGTGCCCGTACCGCCCTGGCGCATCTGGAACTGGAGCCGTATCTCAACATGGGCATGCGTTTAGGTGAAGGCAGCGGTGCCGCGCTGGCGATGCCGATCGTTGAGGCCGCCTGCGCCATGTACAACAATATGGGGCATTTAGCCGCCAGCAATATTGTGCTTCCGGACGGTAAGGAAGCCTAGTCAAGCTGCACCCCGCTCAACGGCGGGGTTCTTGTTGGTAGGGTACGTCGTAATCCCGTTAACCCGATAAAAAAGCTATAATTAACGGATATCTGCTGCGGCGAAGGAAAGGACAATGATGCGTCGTGTAAAACTGTTGTGTTCACTTATCATACTGCTTGCCGGCCAGGGAGCTCAGGCGGTGAGCTATCCGTTGCCGCCAGAGGGCAGCCGCCTGGTCGGCAGTCCGCTGACTATTACGGTGCCGCCAGCCAATACGCAACCGCTGGAAGCATTTGCGGCGCAGTACGGGCAGGGGCTGAGCAATATGATGGAAGCCAATCCGGGGGTGGATGTCTATTTGCCGAAGTCGGGCTCTACGTTGGTGGTGCCACAGCAGGTTATTTTGCCGGATACCGTGCGTGAGGGCATTGTTATAAACGTCGCTGAAATGCGTCTTTACTATTACCCCAAAGACAGCAATACAGTTGAAATCTTACCCATCGGTATCGGTCAGGCGGGGAGAGAAACGCCGCGCAACTGGGTGACGACGGTACAGCGCAAGCAGGAAGCACCGAGCTGGACGCCAACGGCAAATACCCGCCGGGAATACGCCGCGCGTGGCGAAAGCTTACCGGCGTTTGTTCCGGCCGGGCCGGAAAATCCGATGGGGTTGTACGCCATTTATATTGGCAAGCTGTACGCTATTCACGGCACCAATGCTAATTTCGGAATTGGGCTGCGGGTCAGCCAGGGCTGTATTCGCCTGCGCAATGACGATATTAAATACCTGTTTGATACCGTGCCGGTGGGAACGCGGGTTCAACTTATCGACCGGCCTGTTAAATACAGCACTGAGCCAGACGGTAGCCGCTGGGTTGAAGTTCATGAACCGTTGTCACGCAACCGCAGCGAATATGAGTCGGATAAAAAGATCCCACTGCCGGTGACTCCGGCATTACGCAGTTTTGTGAGCGGAGAGGGAGTGGACGTCGGTCGTGCCAATGCGACGCTGGAACGCCGCTCCGGGATGCCGGTAAATATCAGCCAGGCGCAGAGATTCTAATCATTACCCCGCGCGGTCTGTACGTTACCCTCAGGCCGCGTGCTTCGTCTGAAACTGTCCCTTTTTCACAAAACCAATATGGTCTGCCATCAGCTGTGCTTCATGCTCGCTGTGGGTGACCAGCAGCGCCGTTTGTCCGGCGGCGCGCAAAATATCCCGTACCTCGCCACCCAGACGCTCGCGGGTGCTTTTATCCAGACTGGAAAACGGTTCATCCAGCAGCAGAATATCCGGATGTGGTGCCAGGGCGCGGGCCAGGGCGATACGCTGCTGCTGCCCGCCAGAAAGCTCATGAGGGTAATGGTCGGCGTGACTGTGTAATTCCACCATTTTTAACAGCTCGGTGACTCTGGCCTGTTGCGCTTCTCGTGGCAGGCGGCGCAAACCAAAGGCCACGTTTTGTTGGGCTGTCAGATGTGGGAATAACGCGTATTCCTGAAACACCATGCCAACATGCCGTTTTTCCGGCGGCAGATGCACGCCGGGGCCAGCAACACGCCGCTGTGAAACATAAATCTCTCCGCGTTGCAGCCGTTCAAATCCGGCGATTGCGCGCAAAACCGTGGTTTTTCCACAGCCTGATGCACCCAGCAGGCAGGCGATTTCGCCTTTGCGCACCGACATTGAAAAGCCGGTCAGCACCGATTGCTGGCTGTTGCCGTAGGCCACGTGTACATCCTCGAGTCGTAATGCGATTTCTGACATTGTTGCTCTCTTAAACACGGCGCGTCATTTGATGACGAACCAGCAAAATAACCGGTAGTGTGCCGGCTAAAACAATCATTAGCGCAGCAATTGCCCCTTCTTCATAGGTTCCTCGCGCCGCTTCGGCATACAGCAGCGTGGCCAGCGTTTCGAAGTTTACCGGGCGCAGTAGCAGGGTCGTGGGCAACTCTTTCATGGCGTCGGCGAAGACCAGCAATGCACTGCTCACTAAAGCCGGGCGCAACAGCGGGAAATGCACGCGGGCAAATGTTCCGGCACCATTTTCGCCCAACAAACGTGAGGCTTGCTCAAGGGAAGGAGGAATACGGCCCAGCCCGGAATCCAGCGCGCCAATGGCAATGGCCTGAAAACGCATGGCACAACAAATGATCAGCAAGATACCGGCAGACATCAGCGGTAAACCGCGTATGTCGAGCAGATCGGCCAGCCAGCGGTCAACCGCCATCGCCGGAGGCAGAAAACCAATCGCCAGAATCGTACCAGGCACGGCGTAACCTAACGAGGCCAGACGCATCACACCGCGACGAAAGCCGGGCATGGCGTTGTCTGCGGCACTGTGACGGGCGCTCCACGCCACCAGCATACTGACGCAAATCACCACCAGCGTGGTGCCAGCCGCCAGCGATAGCGTGTTTTGTAATGCAGCAAGTAACGACGCGGACAGCGGATTCTCACCACCTAACCGTTTGGCGCTCTCCCACATCAAAAACAATACCGGGGCCAGGAAGCCCAGTACCACCGGGAGCGAAATCACGGCGCCGAGCAGCCAACCGCGCCAGCCGTGCACGCGTGTGGGTTGAATTTCGCGCAGGCTGCGGCTGCTGAACCCTTGCTTTCTGCGACCGTAAAACTCCAGCGTCAGAATAAAGAAGATAAACATCAGCATCATGCAGGCGATTTGCGCCGCAGCGGATAAATCAGAGCGCGAGATCCACGTGGTGTACACGGTGACGGTTAAGGTTTGTACCCCAAGGAATTCCGACGCGCCGATGTCGTTGAGTGTTTCCAGTAGCGCCAGGCTGATCCCGACCGCCAGCGCCGGACGGGCCATAGGCAGGGCGACGCGAAAGAAGGTTCCGCTGGCGCTGCAACCCAGCGTACGTGCGGCTTCAAGCAAATGCGCAGGCTGGCTGATAAACGTGGCGCGGGTGGTTAAATAAACATACGGGTACAGCACTAAACCGAGCAGCAGAATCGCACCGGAAAGGGAACGTAAGTCGGGCAAACGGAACTGTCGTGGGCTGTCGAAACCGAGTAAAAAGCGGATAAAGGTTTGCAGTGGGCCGATGGGATGCAGTAAATCGAGCCAGGCAAAGGCCACGATATAGGTCGGCATTGCCAGCGGCAACAGCAGCGCCCAGCTCAGGATCTTACGCCCGGGAAAGTCCCATGCCGTAACCGCCCACGCGCTGCCAACGCCAATTACGCCGACCATTACCGCGACGCCCGCCAGCAGCAGCGCAGTGTTTTTTAACGCGGAGGGCAACACCCAGGTGATGAGATTATCCCAGTGGGACAAATCAGCCTGGGTGGCCTGCCAGATGAGCGCCACAATCGGAGTCAGGACGCCAAGCGCAACGCACAGCGCGCCAAGATGTAACGGCGTTAATAATGACTGCGGCCCGGAAACCAGGCCGCGTAACGTCGGTAGCAATAGTGGTTTATTGATCGAATCCAACTTTATCTACCAGCAGACTAGCTTGTTTACGGTACTTCACGATTTCGGTTAACGGGATCTTGTCGACGTCGATTTCACCGATAGTGGCGCTGATAACCGGGTCGAGCGTGACGCCTTTGAGTACCGGGTATTCAAAGTTCGCTTTCGCGTACTGCTGCTGGGCAGGTGCAGAAACCAGATATTCCATCAGCTTAACGGCGTCGGCTTTGTTTGGTGCGTAACGGGCTACAGCGGCACCGCTGATATTGACGTGAGTGCCGCCTTTCTCAAATGTCGGTTTAACCACTTTAATGGCATCGCCCCACTGGCGTGCATCGCTGCCTTCTTTGGCATTTTTCATATGGCCGACGTAATAGGAGTTGGCGAGGCCAATATCACAAATTCCACCGAGGATATCGCGGGCAACGTCACGATCGCCGCCGGTTGCTTTACGTGCCAGGTTCGCTTTCACGCCGAGCAACCACTCTTCCGTTTTGGCCTCACCGTGGTGGGCAATCATGGCGGCAATCAATGCGGTGTTATACGGATGTTGCCCGGAACGGATACACACTTTGCCTTTGTACTCAGGGCTTGCGAGCTGCTCATAATGCCAGTTATCGATAGGCATCGATTTCTCAGCGTAGAGCACGCGTGCGCGCATGGAAAGCGCAAACCACTGGTTATCTGCACCGCGCAGGTTAGCCGGAATGGCGGTTTTCAGCGCATCGGACTCGACCGGTTGCGTTACGCCCGCTTCGACTAAATCGATGAGGTTACCGGCATCAACGGTCATTAACAGGTCGGCAGGGGAGTTCTTCCCTTCCGCTTTAACACGTTCAAGCATGCCATCCTTGATATACACCGTGCTCACTTTTATACCGCTGGTTTTTGTCCAGCTATCGAGCAGGGGTTGGATCAGGCCTGGTTCACGGGTGGTATAAAGCGTTAACGTATCCTGTGCGAAAGCCGGCAGGCTGACGGAGAGGACCAGGGCAGATGCAAGCGTGATACGGCGCAGTCCGGTGCGAGGCAGAGCATTCATCGTTTATATCCCAGAGTAATTGGAACGTACAGTGACCCGAGCAGGCGCTCGTTCTTTTGGCCCGCGTACAATAAATGATAATCACTAGCACTTACAATAATGGCAAAGTTTAAACGATTTACATTTACATAACTTTAAACAACGGTGTGATGTGGGGTTTACTCGGCGAAAAGTGGCGGGTAGAGAGAGGGTGAGACTCCCTGCCACTAGTTCATGGATAACTACCGTTTTACGCGCGCTTTTTGTGACAGGGTTTCATCCATAATGGCGCTAACTTGTTTCATCACCGTGCCTGCGTTTTTGACGCCTTTCGCTTCCTGCTCGTGGACCCACTTGGTTTGCGCAGCCCGGTAATGGGTGGCGGTGTTCCACTGCGCGACCTCCTGCGATTGCAGAACGCGTACCGTGGCCCCGGCCTGGCGTAAATCGTCTATCTGGGTGTTAAAACACCGGTCCATGACTGAACCCAGAGATTGATACGCCGTTTCAGCCGCACGCTGAATGGCGATCCGATCTTCATGAGAAAGCGCGTTCCAGGTTTTTTTGTTCATCGTCAGAATATAGAGATGCCCCAGCCACAGATTTTTGGCGAGAAGCACATTGGGTGCGAACTGATACGCTTTAAGATCGTAACCGCTGTCCACGTTCAGCATCATGCCATCGATTGCCCCCGTTTTTAGCGCGTTATAGGTCTTTTCACCCCAGGGCATGGTCACCGGTTTAGCCCCAGCGTTTTGCAGAAAATCACGGTGCCAGAAGCTGGCAGAGCGCCATGTGCCGCCTTTGATATCGCTCAACGTCGCTATGGGCTTAGCGCTGAAAAAGGCCAGTGGATAGCCAGTGGCAAGGAAAATACTCACCACATTATTTTTCTCAAGCTCAGCCGGGAATGCCGGGATGTCAGCGTAGACGTGGCGGAAGAAGGCCACTTGTTGTTCACAGGCCGGTCCGACGGGAAAGCTTTTAAATATCTGATTCAGGGGCAGCGCGTCGGCGGTGTATTCAGGTACGACAGTCGCCATATCCACCTTTCGTTCGTTGCCGACGTTGCGTAACGCATCGTAGCTGTTACTGAGCTCACCGCTCCAGTGCGCCTCTATTTTCAACCGTCCGTTTGACTCTTTCTCAATGGCGGGGAAGAGCACGTCGTTAAGAAAGCGAGTGCGCATCCCACCCAGCGGTTCATGATCACTGTATGTCAGGATTTGTGTAGCCGAAACCGTGGTCGGTAGCAGCAGGGCGACGAACAGCATTGCCAGATATTTTCCGTATATTTTGTTGGGGCGCATACATTTCCTTTGCGTTGCTGAGATGAAAAAGGGTCAATGGCGGATGAAATTGTCAGGCCATCTGCCCGGCTAACCAGTGCGTACCACTTGCTTTCATTTGTTGTTCCAGATCGCTGCCACGTGTGGCAAAGACGCGCTGAACCGGAAAACCACTTTTTTCCAGCAGATAAGCCAGCGCGGCGTATTCACGCGGATATTTCTCTGCCGCACTTTGGTCAATCGCGACCATGCCGAGCGGAAAGGTAAAGCTGGCCATATCGTAAATACTCTGGCGATGGAACAGCTTCCAGACGCCGTCACGTTTTTCTGCCATGTCATAGAAACGGTTATGACCAATGCAGCCCAGATTCAGCTTAACGTGCTCAGCGATAATCATGGCGTTGGTTTCGACAATAGCCCTCGTCGCGTTGGCATTGAAGGTCACTACCGGCGTGCCAATCAGATGCTTGGTGCGCACATCTGACGCTCCCATCCGCATTGAGCCCTCAACGAAATCGCTGGCGAGGCCCTCAAACCACGTGATTTCAATGGTGCCGTCCGGGTGAAAAAGGTTGCGCAGCTGCTCCCATTCCCCCAGATCGCGGTGCATCCAGCCCGTGAGAAGATCGGTGATTTGCTGACGGTCGTCCAAATAATTTTGCATAACATGTACTCCGGTACGGGATTGGGTTTCAGTTTCATCCCCAATGGAGATAAACTCAAATAGATAGATATGACTGATCAATCATTTTATTTGATGACGGAGTAACGATATGGATCTGCGCCACCTGCGCTATTTTCTGGCTGTTGCCGAAGAAGGCCATTTTGGTCGCGCGGCTCAACGCCTGCATATCGTCCAACCTGCGCTGAGTATGCAAATCAAGGCCCTGGAAGAAGAACTCGGTGGTCCGCTGTTTGTACGCACCAGCCGCAAAGTGGAGTTAACGGACGCCGGGCGGCTACTACAGGTCGAGGCGCAGCGCACGCTGGAGCAAGCGGATCACGCCCGACTGACCGTTCAGCGCTCAATACGCGGTGAAACGGGCCATGTACGCGTGGGGTTTGCCGGTAATGCCGTCTTTAGCGGCAAGCTTACCAACGATCTACGTGCTTTTCGCCGAACCTACCCTGATGCCGAACTGGTTGTGAATGAAGTCGCACCGTTGCTGCAAGCCGAGGCTATCCTGACGGGACAGCTCGATGTGGGTTATACCCCCGATCACCACAAAATCCATGATGCCGCGCTAATGGCTGAACAGATCGGTGTCTGGCACCGGCAAGTGGCGATGGCTGACGACCACCCGTTGGCCGCACGGGCGTCGCTGACAATCGATATGCTCGCCGAGCAGCCACTCATTTTTTATGACGCGCATGGGGCTGATGAGTCGCTTTACACCGCACTTACTGAAACTATGGGCCATGCTCCGCGTATCGCCCATTGCACCGCAAGTACCCTAAGCGTGCTTGCACTCGCCGCCGCCGGCCAGGGGCTGGCGCTGGCGCCCGATCCTCTGCAGCATGTGAATATTCCTGGATTGGTATACCGCCCACTGGATGCGCCGGAACTGTCGGCGAATCTGATGCTCATCAGCAGGCAACAAGAGAATAAGGGGGCCGTACAGGCTTTTCTGCAGATAGCGCGTGAAAATGCGGGAGTATAAAAGCAAAAAGCCCGCTTAGTTTCCTAAGCAGGCTTCTTAAATATGGCTCCTCTGACTGGACTCGAACCAGTGACATACGGATTAACAGTCCGCCGTTCTACCGACTGAACTACAGAGGAATCGTGTGAACGGGGCGAATATTAGCGATGCCAGTCAGCGTTGTCAAAGCCTGAATGGAGAAATGCGATCGTTTGCTGAATATTTCTTCATTTCGTTGCTTATTCAGACGCAACGGGTTGTTTTATAGACTTTTCCCGTTCCGGACGTGGGTACTTCCATAACCATCGCCCGGTGATCATGCGCCAGTAAAACAGCGCAGCACGCACTGCCCAGTCGAAGAACATCCCCATCCAAACCCCGACGACACCCCAATCTAAGACGATCCCGAGGGTATAACCTGCCACCACGCGACAACCCCACATGCCCAGCATGGAAACCCACATCGCAAAACGGACATCGCGTGCCCCCTTAAACCCGGAAGGAAGAACCCATGATGCCGCCCATATCGGCATAAATGCCGCGTTGAGCCAAATCAGAACAACTATGACCTCTTTTACATCCTGATCGCGGGTATAGAACGAGGCCATTAATCCGGCAAAGGGAGCTGATAACCAGGCTATGGCGGTTAAACCAATTGTGGATAGCCAGAATACATGCCGCAACTGAATCTCAGCCTGGGCAATCTGTCCATTTCCCAGACGCCGCCCGGTAATAATGGTGGAGGCAGACCCCAGAGCATTGCCGGGCAGGTTAATCAGTGCTGCGATAGAGAAGGCGATAAAGTTACCGGCAATGACGCTGGTTCCCATCCCTGAGACAAACATCTGAGTGAGCAGCTTACCGCCGTTAAACAGTACTGATTCGATACTCGCAGGAATACCAATCCCCATCACCTCCCAGATAATGGCAAAATTCAACGGCTTAAAATAGCTCTTCAGGGGAATCCGCAGCGCTGGGTTAAAACCAATCATCAATACCCAGATAATGGCGACAGCGCCGATGTAACGAGAAATCGTCAACCCCAGCCCAGCGCCTTCAAACCCCAGCCCTTGCCAGGAAAAAATACCGTAGATCAGGATACTACTGATGATGATGTTCAGTATGTTCATACCGCCGTTAATCAGCAGCGGTATTTTGGTGTTTCCAGCACCGCGTAGCGCCCCACTGCCGATCAACGCAATGGCTGCCGCAGGATAACTGAGCACCGTCAGTTCAAGATACGTTAGCGCCAGCGCTTTAACCTCAGGTGTCGCTTCTCCGGCAACGACATTAATGATCTGTTCCCCAAAATAATGAATGATCGCGGCCAGCACGACGGCAAAAATTGTCATGATCACCAGCGACTGTCTGGCAGCGGCTCGGGCTCGACGACGATCGCGTTTTCCCAGACTAAAGGCCACGACAACCGTGGTGCCAAGATCGATGGCGGCAAAAAATGCCATGATGACCATATTGAAACTGTCGGCGAGGCCGACGCCTGCCATCGCTTCTTTGCCCAGCCAGCTTACCAGGAAGGTACTCAGTACCCCCATTAAGAGCACGCAGGTATTTTCCAGAAAAATAGGTACGGCAAGCGGGGTGATTTCGCGCCAGAATAGAACTTTATAACTCTTGCGTTTGGCGTACCAGGGCGTGCGGGAAACGACCTGGCGTAAGGCAGCGGAGACGTTCAAAGTGGACCTTAATGAAGAAAGTTGAAACCTCATTTCAAATGATGAGGGAGAATCAAAAAAGCTGCAAAGTTTTTTCCATATAAAATGTCTGTAAATGCAACAAACTGTCGAGAGAAGCACCAATTGATACGCATTGAAGGAAATGGGGTTTGACAAAAAATTTTTCGCCGCTAAGATAGGCCTCCAAACCGATTCCTCTGTAGTTCAGTCGGTAGAACGGCGGACTGTTAATCCGTATGTCACTGGTTCGAGTCCAGTCAGAGGAGCCATATTTAAGAAGCCTGCTTAGGAAACTAAGCAGGCTTTTTGCTTTTAGCGCAGTACAGCCATTTTAGTCGGGATAGTAAGTCAGGCGGCGGTTTCACCTATCGAAAATTGTTTATCCTAAACGTTTTGCTGTGCGCAGGGTCCGAGCCTTTTTGGAGAGAATACGGTCAACTAACGTCAGTTTCGTTTCCAGGGAATATTGTGATTTAGCCAAAAAAAACTGCACCTTATTCAGCTGGATAACCAATCTTGGGGTGCAGTCCACTACGCTTTTCGGGTCGACGGAATACCTTAAAACGGGCCAGATGGCCCGATATTTTATCCTGCGACGTTCACCTGCGCGGCAGCATTCTTCGCCCGTTCAACCGCCTCGTCAACGCTTTCAGCTGTTGCCAGCACAACGCCTAAACGACGTGAGCCATCAATTTCCGGCTTACCGAACAGACGAAGCTGCAAACCTGCACCAACGGCACTTTCAACGTGATTAAACGTCACATTCTGACTGGTGAGTTGTGGCAGGATAACGGCTGATGCGGACGGACCATATTGGCGGATTGCGCCGATGGGTAATCCGAGGAACGCGCGGACGTGCAGCGCAAACTCGGACAGATCCTGCGAAATTAAGGTCACCATGCCGGTGTCGTGTGGGCGAGGGGAGACTTCGCTGAAAATTACCTCATCACCGCAAACAAATAGCTCTACGCCAAACAATCCGTGACCGCCCAACGCCAGCACGACCTTGCGGGCAATTTCCTGCGCGCGTTTCAGCGCCAGTTCACTCATCTGCTGCGGCTGCCAGGATTCGCGGTAATCGCCATCTTCCTGGCGATGGCCTACTGGCGCGCAGAAGTGCACACCGTCCACGGCACTGACGGTGAGTAGGGTGATTTCAAAATCAAAATTCACCACCCCTTCCACGATTACACGTCCCGCACCGGCTCGGCCGCCTTGCTGGGCATACTCCCAGGCTTCGGTAAGCTGCTCAGCGGAGCGAATAAAGCTCTGACCTTTGCCGGAAGAACTCATTACCGGTTTCACGATACATGGAAAGCCGATTTCAGCCACCGCATCACGAAAGCGGGCTTCGCTATCGGCGAAGCGGAAAGAGGATGTGGGTAATAACAGCTCTTCAGCAGCCAGACGACGAATGCCTTCACGGTTCATGGTCAACTGTGTGGCGCGCGCGCAAGGCACGACGTTCATACCTTCCTGTTCCAGTTTTACCAGCATATCCGTCGCAATAGCTTCAATTTCTGGCACGATATAATGGGGTTTTTCGCGCTCGACAACCTCGCGCAATGCCTCGCCATCCAGCATATTAATCACGTACGCGCGGTGGGCTACGTGCATCGCTGGCGCGTCGGGGTAACGATCCACGGCGATGACTTCTACACCCAGGCGTTGGCATTCAATCGCCACTTCTTTACCCAGTTCCCCTGAACCTAATAACATCACTCGCGTTGCTGCCGGACGCAGCGCTGTGCCTAATAACGTCATAAATTAATCCCCTGTTTTATCTGGGTGCAGTATATACGAAAACGTTTGCGTCTGTCTTTATTACCAGGTTGATTTTGCGGCTGAAAAAGAATATACTGTACATAATTACAGGTAATTTAAGAGGCTGCAAAATGGCGGTTGAAGTTAAATACGTAGTCATTCGGGAAGGTGAGGAAAAAATGTCGTTTACCAGCAAAAAGGAAGCCGATGCGTATGACAAAATGCTGGATACAGCAGACCTGCTAGACACCTGGCTGGAGCAGTCGCCGGTCGCGCTGGAAGATGAACAGCGTGAAGCGCTTTCTCTGTGGCTGTCCGAGCAAAAAGACGTGCTAAGTGCGATCCTGAAAAACGGCAAACTGCCGTCGCCTCAGGCAGTAGAAAACACGGCGTCCGACGGAGATGACACACAAGCAGCCTGATCCGACTTGCGCTCCCGGCGTTTTGTACCATGCTTTTCCCTGAATCATTGTGCTGTACCCAACTGATTTCGCGTTGCATTTCTGCGGCCTGAAGGACGAAGGGGATAAAGGAGAAAAGAATGAATAAAAGAAAAACGCTGTTAAGCCTGCTGCTGTTATCCGCCAGCGTGTCGACCTTTGCTGCAAATACGGAAAGTAAGACCGTTCAGTTTCCCAAGTGTGAGGGACTGAACGCCGACGGTATTGCTGCGAGCGTGAAACGTGATTATCAGCAAAATCGTATTGTGCGCTGGGCTGACGATCAGAAAAAACTGGGACAACTCGATCCCGTTGCCTGGGTTAATCCACAGGACATTGTCGGCAAAGACGGGCAGTGGACGGTACCACTTACCGTGCGCGGCAAGAGTGCGGATATTCGCTATCAGGTGAAGGTTGATTGCAAAACGGGCAGCGCAGAGTATCTGGCGCAGTAACCTGGTATTTGCGCATCTTTTGCTACAATAGACACTTCCTGACATCCCCTCGGGTACGCTGTGATAATTAATCGTCAGTACTTGAGGGGTAAAATGGCTAACTGGCTGAATCAACTGCAATCTCTTCTTGGGCAAAAAGGATCTTCCGCGTCTTCTTCGGGCGATCAGGGACTGAGCAAATTGCTGGTTCCCGGCGCATTAGGCGGACTGGCGGGGTTACTGGTAGCCAATAAATCCTCGCGCAAATTGTTGACAAAGTACGGCACCAGTGCGCTGCTCGTCGGTGGCGGCGCGGTGGCTGGCAGCGTGCTATGGAACAAATACAAAGATAAAGTCCGCACGGCGCATCAGGATGAGCCGCAGTTTGGCGTGCAAAGTACGCCGGTGGATGAGCGGACTGAACGCCTGATCCTCGCGCTGGTTTTTGCGGCAAAAAGCGATGGTCATATCGATGCAAAAGAGCGTGCGGCCATCGATCAGCAGCTGCGTGAAGCGGGAGTTGAAGACCAGGGGCGCATCCTGATTGAACGCGCCATTGAGCAACCGCTGGATCCTCAGCGTCTGGCACAGGGGATCCGCAACGAAGAAGAGGCGCTGGAAATCTACTTCCTCAGCTGTGCGGCGATTGATATCGACCACTTTATGGAGCGCAGCTATCTGAACGCGCTGGGCGATGCGTTAAAGATCCCACAGGATGTTCGAGAAGGTATTGAGCAAGATCTTAAGCAACAAAAACAGGCATTGCCGGGCTAAATAGTTACGGCGCAGGAGCATATTTCGCTTGCATCATTGCTGACTTTTGCCACCCTTATAGGATGATTAAGCAAAAGAACAGTGACATGCTACCGAACGCTCCTCGTATTCCACACGCCATGACGCAACATGGCGACACCCGCGTCGATAATTATTACTGGTTGCGAGATGACACCCGCTCGCAGCCAGAGGTCCTCGATTACCTGCAGCAAGAAAATGCTTATGGTCGCCAGGTTATGGCCTCACAGCAGGCATTACAGGATCGCGTGCTGAAAGAAATTATCGACCGTATTCCCCCGCAGGATGTTTCGGCTCCCTACGTGAAAAACGGTTATCGCTACCGGCATATCTATGAGCCCGGTTGTGAGTATGCCATTTACCAGCGTCAGTCTGCGCTCAGCGAAGAGTGGGATGCCTGGGATACGTTGCTGGACGGAAACCAGCGCGCAGCTCACAGCGAGTTTTATACGCTGGGCGGTCTGGCAATCTCCCCGGACAACACCATCATGGCGCTGGCTGAGGATTATCTCTCGCGCCGGCAATATGGTGTGCGTTTTCGCAATCTGCAAAGCGGTAACTGGTATCCTGAGGTCCTCGACAACGTCGAGCCTGAACTCGTCTGGGCCAACGACTCGCAAACTTTCTACTACGTGCGTAAGCATGAAACAACGTTGCTGCCGTATCAGGTCTGGCGACACACCATCGGTTCGCCGTCATCCGAAGACAGGCTGGTGTATGAAGAGGCAGACGATATGTTTTATGTCAGTCTGCACAAAACGACTTCGCAGCATTATGTCGTTATTCATATTGCCAGTGCGACCACCAGTGAGGTTCTGCTGCTTGACGCTGAGCTGGCCGACGCTGAACCGTTGGTTTTTTTACCGCGGCGTAAAGACCATGAGTACAGCCTCGATCACTATCAACACGCGTTTTATCTGCGATCTAACCGACAGGGTAAAAACTTTGGTCTGTACCGTACCCGTGTGCGTGATGAACAGACCTGGGAAGCGTTAATTCCGCCGCGTGAAAACGTTATGCTGGAAGGGTTTACGCTGTTTACCGATTGGCTGGTGGTGGAAGAACGTCAGCAGGGCTTAACCAGCCTGCGGCAGATCAACCGTAAGACGCGTGAAGTGGTTGGGATTGCCTTTGACGACCCGGCTTATGTCACCTGGCTTGCTTATAATCCCGAACCGGAGACGTCGCGGCTGCGCTATGGTTATTCATCCATGACGACACCGGACACGCTATTTGAACTGGATATGGACACCGGAGAGCGACGGGTGCTCAAACAGACGGATGTCCCCGGTTTTGATGCGACAAACTACCGCAGCGAGCATGTGTGGGTAACCGCCCGTGATGGCGTAGAGGTGCCGGTTTCACTGGTTTATCATCAGCGGCATTTCCAAAAAGGGAAAAATCCACTGCTGGTATATGGCTATGGTTCGTATGGTGCCAGCATGGATGCTGATTTCAGCAGCAGCCGTTTGAGCCTGCTGGATCGCGGCTTTGTATATGCTATTGCCCACGTCCGTGGCGGTGGCGAGCTGGGGCAGCAGTGGTACGAAGACGGTAAATTCTTGCAGAAGAAAAATACCTTCAACGATTATCTCGACGTCTGTGACGCGCTGCTCAAACTGGGCTACGGAGCGCCTTCACTCTGCTACGGCATGGGAGGAAGCGCGGGTGGAATGCTGATGGGGGTCGCCATTAACGAACGTCCGGAGTTATTTCACGGCGTGGTTGCCCAAGTGCCGTTTGTTGACGTAGTCACAACGATGCTGGACGAGTCGATCCCGCTCACCACCGGGGAATTTGAAGAGTGGGGCAACCCGCAGGATGTGGAATATTACGCTTACATGAAAAGCTACAGCCCATACGATAACGTCACCACACAGGCTTATCCGCATCTGCTGGTCACCACCGGGCTTCACGACTCCCAGGTGCAATACTGGGAACCGGCAAAGTGGGTAGCGAAACTGAGGGAGCTGAAAACGGACGACAATCTACTGTTGCTGTGTACGGATATGGACTCCGGTCACGGCGGCAAGTCCGGACGTTTTAAATCTTATGAAGGTGTGGCCCTTGAGTTCGCCTTTTTGATTGGCCTGGCGCAGGGGACGTTGCCCGGCAACGCGGCCGTCTAGGCGTTATCCAGATAGTGCTTCAATGTTAACCGCAGTTCCGGGCTCATACTGTCAAGGTTATTAAACAGCCAGCGCAGATAGCCCGGATCGCGTTCTGCCACCTCGGAAACGGGTTTACCGCGGTATTTACCAAAGGTAAATGTGGTTAACAGCGCAGGGCGACCAGTGATCTCGACCATTTGCTCTGCCGACCAGCCTGAGGTGTTCATGATGTCGATCAGCAGTGCCGCGGTAATGTAGCAATCGTATAGCGCACGGTGCTGATGCAAACCAACGGGGGTTTGTACGCTCAGCTTGCGGGAATTATACAGCGCCATGTTGCTGTATTTTATCCCCGGCCACAGGCGGCGGGACAGCTTCATCGTGCAAATCCATTCCCCAGGCATGTCCGGCAATACGCGACGGTCGAAACTGGCGTTGTGCGCGACGTACCACTCGCTACCGTAATAATGATGGATGACGTCTTCAATCCACGGTTTATCCGCCACCATGGCTTCCGTAATCCGATGTATCGCCATTGCCTGCGGGCTGATGGGGCGGTCGGGTCGCACCAGGTGGCTCATCGGATTCACAATTTTGCCATCAACCACATCGACAGATGCGATCTCAACAATGCCTCCCTGCAGACCGCAGGTTTCTGTATCTATTATGCGCAACATGCCATGCTCCTGGCCGAAAACGCCTAGCGTAATGGAATGATATCGCCTTGCCAACCCTGAGAGGTGCGCTTGCCAGTTAAGAGCAGTGAGCCGCTGTCCGCGCGAACAATTAAACGGCCCCGTTCATCCCATAATGCGCTGCTTCCGCGTGCATTGGCCATCAGTACCGCAATGGCGAACTGATGCGAGAAACGTTGCAGGCGAGAGGTTGATGAGAGAAGTTCAGGTTCGCTGACGCACTGGCAGGTGGTAAACAGTGAAAACGCAGGATCAATATCGATGCCTTCTGGCTGGCTGTCGACAACGCTGATGGTATTTCGCTGTCTGGCAATACAAGCCCCATGGCTCTGGTGGAACATTAAGGGGGAGGTCATCCACGGCGAAAAAAGCGCCATACCTTTCACAAAACGTTCGTTATGTTCAACCGGCAACCCCACAATAATGGTCATGCGATACGTCGCCGCGGCGTGGGCGAGGGGCTGCAACAGAGATTCATCGGGTGGGGCTGGCAGCTCATCGCTTTCATCCATACAACCTAATAGAGAAAGGGAGGGGAAAACCAGCAATTCACATTGGCATTTGGCTGCCGCCCTGATGAATTGCAGGTGATGGGCGACGTGTTCAGTTAGTGAGGTTTGAAGCGGTTCATACTGTGCTGCGGCAATTTTCCAGTGTGACATAATGACTTCCTTTTCATAGTGTCTACAATCATCTATAAAGTATAGATTAAGAATATACTTATACTGTAGCAGTCATCATGTAAGGAATCGTAACGTATTATAAGGTTTATTTAACTTTCGGCTCGTAAGGTAAACGTGAGAGGGAAACGGACGCTAAACGATGTGCAATTAACCGTTCACGAAACCAGTCTCGCAAATGTGCGGGTTGCTCGCGCTCGACGACTTCTGCAACGACAGGCATGTTATAGCGTTCCTTAAAGGCGACGCCAGCCGCAGCCAGGTCAACATTGACCTTATCCATTTCAGATTGTTCGAGTTTGGCCAGATTCATGCGTTTCTCCTTATGGGTATTTCGTAGCGCGCAAAAGTTACTAAGAGTGTGCGCTAATGGCAAGCCTGAATTGATGCTTCTCGACTCGTTCATTGTAGAAGGTTATTCTCTATAGATTAGACATAACAAAAAGGAATAGTTGATATGGCTTCATCTGCATCCTCACTTCGCTTTGCTCTCATCGCTCTCGTCTCCATGTTGATTTCTCCTGCCGCACTGGCACATGCACACCTGACACAGCAAAATCCAGCATCGAATGCACAGATTACCGCATCTCCAGAGGCGTTGACCCTGAATTTTTCAGAGGGTGTCGAGCCTGCATTCAGCGGTGCAACGTTGACCGACCCGCAGCAGCAGCCGATTAAAACAGGCAAGGCGACGCGTAATGAGCAGGACAAGACGCAGCTGATCGTTCCTGTTGAACAATCGCTGGACGCCGGAAAATATACGGTTGACTGGCACGTTGTGTCGGTGGACGGTCACAAAACCAAAGGACACTATACCTTTAGCGTGAAATAAAACGATGCTGGCATTCACCTGGGTTACGCTGCGGTTTATCCATTTCACCTCTTTAATGCTGGTATTTGGCTGTGCGCTGTACGGCGCCTGGTTGGCACCTGTTTCGGTACGACGTTTAATGATGCGCCGTTTTATGCGCCTGCAACGCCATGCCGCGACGTGGAGCTTCATCAGCGCGACGCTGATGCTGGCTGTCCAGGGGGGATTAATGGGGTCCGGCTGGCAGGATGTTTTCTCCGTTGATATATGGGGAGCGGTCCTGCAAACGCAGTTTGGCGGCGTATGGCTGTGGCAAATTATCCTCGCTCTGGTTACGCTGGTGGTGACCCTCATTGTGCCGCGCAGTATGTCACGACTGCTGCTGATGCTGACGATTGCGCAGTGTATTTTATTAGCCGGTGTCGGACATGCGACGCTGCATGACGGCGCAACGCGGGCGGTGCAGCAGCTTAATCACGCTCTGCATCTGGTCTGCGCCGCTGCCTGGTTTGGCGGCTTGCTGCCCGTTCTTTACTGTATGAGAATGGCGCAAGGCCGCTGGCAACAACAGGCGATCGCCACCATGATGCGTTTTTCCCGCTTTGGGCATCTTTTCGTTATTGGCGTCTTGCTGACGGGCATCACCAACGGCCTGTTTATTGTCGGATTATCCTTTCCCTGGCATGCAGCCTATGGGCAACTTCTGTTGTTAAAATGTGTGCTGGTCGCGCTAATGGTGGCGATTGCGCTGGCGAATCGGTATGTTCTCGTACCACGTATGCAGCAGGATAATCGCTGCATGACTCTCTATTTTATTAGGATGACTAAGATTGAATGGGGAATAGGGGCCGTCGTGCTGGCAATCGTCAGCCTGTTTGCAACCCTGGAACCGTTCTGATGGACTGGCAAAACGTATGAAAAAATTGATTATCTCTGTGTTACTGCTGGCAAGTTCAGGCGCTGCATTGGCTGCGCCGCAGGTTATTACCGTCAGTCGCTTTGAGGTTGGCAAAGACAAGTGGGCGTTTAATCGCGAAGAAGTGATGCTGACGTGCCGACCGGGTAATGCGCTGTATGTCATCAACCCCAGCACGCTGGTGCAATACCCGCTGAACGATATTGCCAGACAGCAGGTAGCAAGCGGTAAAACGACCGCCAAACCGATCGACATTATCCAGATTGACGATCCGGCAAAGCCTGGCGAAAAAATGAGCCTGGCCCCGTTTATTGAGCGTGCAGAAAAGCTCTGTTAATTGTCAGATGTAGCTTTCTGATTTCCAATAAAAAACCGCAACGTTCTGGCTGCAGAACTTGCGGTTTTTGCATTCTAGCGGGTGACAATCGTCCTTTTTTTCAGGCCACTTTGGTCGCGGACTGGAAAACCTGGCGCTGTCATCTATTCTTAAATGGCAGGGTAACTTAGCCTGCATTAATGCCAACTTTTAGCGCACGGCTCTCTCCCAAGAGCCATTTCCCTGGACCGAATACAGGAATCGTATTCGGTCTCTTTTTATGTGCTTGTTTTCGTTGTGTTTTTTCGGTTGTTTCACGAAATCCCACGAAAATTACTCGAAATTTCAATATCCTGTCTAAACCATAACATATTCTGCACCGCGTGCGTCCAGGTATTTTTTGGTCATTGTTAAATTTTTATGCCCCAGCAGTCTCTGTGCGAAATCCTCTCCGCGCTCCCTTTCATACAGTCTGCTCGCCAAGCTCCTGATCTCATGGAAAGGAGGAGGGTTGGGACCAAACTTTAACTCTGTAGAATCTCTGATATCAGAAAATGCCTGGGTAATTCCGTCCGGAGTTAATGGCCCTGGCTTCCTGCCGCCACGTCTCACCGCTGAATACAGCATGAAGTCTGACGGGTTGTTTTTTCTGCAACGATCGATAACATCCTGCAATACCAAATCAGCAGAGTCCAGTCGCAAATCAAGTGGCAACGCCAATTTGTGACCTGTCTTTTCCTGCGTGACAAACAATCTTCCATCCCTGATATCGCTGAATCTGAACAACGATACGTCCTCTCTTCTTTGCCCGGTGACAAGTGCCAGATCACATGCGTTTGCAGCCCATTCGGAATGGGCGGTTGCGGCATCCCTTATTATCTCGAACTGCTCGAGTAAAAGACGCTCACGCTTAACTTTTGGCGTCGGCGTTCTTGTCGGCTCTGCCGGGTTCCTTTCAATATGTCCCTCGACGATCGCCTCCCTGAAAATATCCAACAATACCGAACGCAGGCCTGAGGCCATACTCTTCTTATCGCAGAGTATGTAACTCTCCAGGAAAGTAGATACATCCTTCGTGCTGACCGACGATAGCGGCATACGTCCGAATTCATCACTGATAGTGGCGATCTGATTGCGCCTGACCTTCATCGTGTTGGGCTTCAATTCTCTTCGCTCAAGAATTACTTCGTAGCGCTCGAGCCACGCTTTAACCGTAAACGTTGGTGTTTCCTTTATGCGGTCAAGCAGCGCTGACGGAAGGTAATTTTGGTCGATGTAGTTGTTGGCCTCGATGGCCTGAGAAATGGCGTCCTTTCTGTCGATCCGGCCAAGAGATAATTCTTGACCGGTAATCGGGTTTCGCCAGCTATAAAGCCTGTCTCTTTTACGATAGGTCAGGTTACGGGGCAGGTTAGCGTCGTAACGTACTGGCCTTTTCGCCATGAGTCAGTCTCTCCAGTAGAGTGCCGCCAGTTGGCAGCGCTAAGCGTTTTGATTTGGGACGAAGGTTCTTTTTGCTCGGATCCACATAGATGGCGTCAGGCTGAACCTTATATTCTTTTCCGTGAAGTTCCGGAGCAGGGTAAATGCGCCCCTCCCGCGCCCAGCGGCGAAGTGTTGAAAGAGACGGCGGGGTTGAATAAGTCGAATTCGCCCATTCCTGCAGATTAAGAAGCTTGGCCATACTACCTCCGGATCCGGCAACTCATTATAGAGCTGCCGGAAAACTGTTAATGAAATATCGTTATCAAGAAACCTGACCCGGCAGTGCGCGCAGCCGGCGCATACCTGTCATCGCCGTGGCCACGTAGCTGGCCTTGCGGTTCACTACTTCTACCCAGACCTTCACGCCTTCAACTCTCACCGTGTACGTCTCTTTCATCTTGCTACGCCCGTAGTCGCCGTAGCGTTGCTGGTGGGTAGCCAGTGCGATATCGCATGCCTGGCGTGCTAATGGGGATTGCTGATTTCCGCGGTTAATTAGTCGCATGGTCACCGTCTTCTGGGTTGGATGGTTGACGGAAAACCGCTCGGGATGGCGACCAGTCGCAATATGCATCGGTTTCGGTATGCCCGAAAATTGCCTTACAGCGACGGATATGGGCGCAGTCGCCGCAGGTCTTACCCTTCGGGAGTTGCATTTTGTCGGGGTCTGCCGGGTTATAATTCAGCTCAGTCATTCCAGGCCTCCAGCTCGTTCTGAATCTCTTCGTCGATCTCGTCGTTGCTGGCATCTTCATTGAGGTAGCTCAACGCTTCTTTTCGGTACTGCTTACGACGTTGGTCATACCAGGCAGAGAACGCAGGTGACCAACCGCGACCATTACCTTGAAAATCAACCAGAGCGTTGTCCTCAGCCATACGCTCAACCATGCAGTCGGCAGTTGTCAGGGCGCATTCCCGGATGTAACCGCGGAGGTGGTGTTTGCGCCACCAAGGACTTACTTTCGAGTCGCAACGGCCTTTGAACTCAATTTCCCAGCGACGGATGCAGCGCGCGTTTAAAGATTTACTCATATCGTTACCGGGAGGGCGAACCCTCCCGCCTCCCTTAGCCCACGTATTCCGGTTTCATATCAGCCAGGGTGATGCTGAACTGATCGTGCAGCTCGTCGCCCATGTGACGCTTATTGGTTGCCAGCACCCGCTCAACTTCGGCGAATCGTTCTGCTGCGCCCGGTTCATCCGGAGACGGCAGGGAGTTGATCGCGGCTTCAACCTTGTTACGTGAATCAACCAGGTAGTAGCGCTTCACCGCTTTGTTCTTCAGCTCTGTGAACAGGGCAGAACCGAGCGTGACCTTCGCGCTTTCGATGTCAGCGCGCAGTGCTTTGGCGCTGTCCACATCCTGTGCGGCATCGATACGCTCGCGGAAATCATCGGCCAGTGAGCCGATATTTACCGATGATTCCTGTGCGTTTTGCGTGGTTGTGACGGTGTCACCTGAGATATCCGCCAGGCTAACGCGTTGCGGCGCCGGGTTAATTTCTTTCTCGGTGCGCTGCTCGACTTCATCCGGGGTATACACGCCGAGAACGACCGCAGGGCAGTACAGGCGTGCCCAGTATTTAAGGGCCAGATACGCGATCTGTTGTTTCGGGTTCGAAATCCACAGTGGAGAGTTACGTGTAATCACGCTGGAGAGGAATACCGGTTCGCCCCAGGTGATCTCACTTTCGCCGCGAATGACGGCGCCCACACGAACCGACAGGCCTTGCTCGTCGGCGCTGTTCCAGCCCCGTACTATTTCTTTCTTGTCGTAAGTCCCGCCGCCTTTTGCAGGCTTCTTCACGATCTCTTCGCGGCTGCTGGCGCATTTCGACCAATCGCCTTCGTACTCATAGTGAAAGCGGCCAACGATGGCGTTAGAGCTGGAGATCACCGCGTTTACCAACTGCGCTTCGTAGCCCAGCACGCCGTTGACCAGGTGCGTTTTCTGCGCCACTGCGTAAGGGTTCATGCCCCATTGCATGGCCTGCATGATGATTGCCATGCAGTCGGCAGGATTCCCGCGAAGATGCTCGGGAACCGTGACGGCAGCCTGTGCCATCAGTCCCGCCACTGACTGAAGCTGCGTTAATGCCTGAACGTTAAAAATGGCGTTGCTGGCGGAAATAGTGTTCGGAGCCTGTTGCTCTGCAGTTACGATATTCATGTTTTCCATCATCGTTCCCCTTATGCCTGAGTACGCAGCGCTTCAAGGCGGCGCAGGTCGAAGTCGTTCAGTTCGTCGGTGTAATCAGCGGTGATCGGCGCTGGCCATTCGCCAGTGTCAAAGCCGGTGGCGATAGCGCGCATAGATTTGCGGTACTCGAGCATGCCCAGCTCCAGCAGTTCGGCGGATGCCTCGATGATGGCAATCCAGTGGTAGTTCTCGTCCTTGTTGACGAAAATCCAGAAGAACTGGTCCAGTGTTGCGGTCTCGCAATACATGGCGGCGCTCAGGTGATAGTCACGGTCGATGATTTCCCGGTGCAGTTTGGCGCGAAGGCCTTCCTGCTTAACGTTCCACATGCTGATGGTTTTCAGGTCGGCACCAATGCGCACGCCGTCCAGGTCGATCTCAAGGTCTGGACGAACGCGGACTTCCAGACCGGTTTCATCGTCAAAGCCAAAATAGCTAACTTCAACGGCGCGGCTCGGATGCTGAAGCAGCATCCCGGCGGTCGGGTGAGAGTGCAGGGCTTTCTGAATGGCCAGTGCGGTGCTTAGTTGCTGACGGGTGACCAGCACTTTCCCTTGTGGATTATCGCGCCATGCATCCAGCAGTTCGTCGGCGAAGACGGCGTCTGGATTAACAGACTTAACGACCTGAATCAGATCAGCTTTGGTACCGGACACTTTCAGCGGTTGCGGCTTCTGCGCTTCCTGCGCCACCAGGTCGGGATTGATGATTGCCAGTTGCTCGAGTAACGCATCACGGCTGCCGCTGGTTTTCACCTGAGCAGGCAGAGTGGCGTTGTATTCCTTGATGCAGGCTTTCATCGCCGCGGCGGTCTGTTTCTGGTCCGCTTCGATTCGCTGGTACTCTTCGGGCAGAGACATGTAGCTCTGGCCAGTTTCCTCGACGGACCCACCCAGTGGCACCTGAGCAGGCAGAGTGGTGTTGTATTCTTCCAGCAACGCTTTGATATCGTCGGCGCTCAATTGCGCTGGCAGGCTGGCGTTGTACTCATCGATAAACGCGCGGATTGTTGCCGTTGTGGTGAACGCGCCTTCCGGGATCACCGGTTCAACGCTGAACTCTTCATCGAGCTGCTCTGGCTGCAACGCAAGGCCGTGCACCAGGTTACCCATGTCCAGTACCGGAGAACGCTCTTTGGTGATCGTTTTGGCGACGTGGCGTGCGTTGAAGTACATCAGGCTGACGCGGGCATCTTTTACCTGCGTGCTGCTGATCCCGTTCGCTGCGTGATAAACCTCGTTCGGCAGACCTTCATAGCGCCCAGGCTCGAAGTAAGCGGGATACACAACAGCCGGTTCGTCAGATTTCGCTTCTGGCTCGGTTTGCGCAGCAACTGGTTCGGCTTGGTTTACAGAATCGCTATTTTGGACGACAGAGTCCGCATTCTGGTTTACATCGGCTTGCTGGCCGGTATGTGACTCTTCACCAGTTTCCAGACTGCTTTCGCCTGGCTGCACTTCATTACCAGCCTGTTCTTCATCACTGAAAGTTTCTTCCATCTGCACATTGCTGGTGGTTTCCTCTTTAACTGGTGAACGGTCATCTTTTTGTTGGTCGTTTGATGCGAGGTCTTCTGTGATCCATTTCGGGTCTGTAGGGTCACTAATCCCCTCAACATATTCGCCGCGGGAAGCTGCAAGAATTTTGTTTACCTCTTCAGCCGTTACTTTTTCCTGTTTCATAGGTACAGGCATAGACGAACGACCGCAGGCTATATCAACGAGCAACGGATCTGGGTTTGTGTGATCGGTTTCCGTCAGTACTCTATTCAAATATTCTTGGTGTTTTACAGGATCAGCATAAAGCCCCTCTGGTGTGGTTTTTACTGTTGCGATGATGCAGGCACGTGAGTAGTCCAGGCCACCAGGAATTGAAACGAATCTCTCTCGAGTCGCCAGCCATTCGGGATCGTCCATCTTATTCATGATGGAGTTTGCCTGTAGTTCTATATCCAGAGGGACGTTGTAAATATCAAATTCGCGGTCACGGGCACGTAACGCCAGAGCAATCTCATGCTCCAGACCGAGAATGGTTTGCGGGAATTTTCGGTCAGAGACAATGCCGCCGCCGGCGTTCGCACCTGAAGGTGTGCGATTAATGGTTGTTACACGATTGCCTTTCTGCCATTCCTTGACCAGCAGGCCGCGATCGATGTAATCAGTTTTGAACCACACCGTCAGGAACTGGATAACTGTTGCCAGATCAGGTTTTTTCCCGTCGACAGAGAATACTTGCTTAACGGCTTTCACGACTCTATGGATGTCGAGATCAATAGCTTTTTTGAATGCTTCTACATTCTCAGCAGCCAGCAGGAGGTTCTGGACGTACGCGTCATCAGTGTCCATCTCAAGACGGACAATATCGTTTTTCTGCCCGGCATCGACGTGATAGAGATATTCACCATCACCGATGAACTGAGCCAGTACGCGCTGGCGGAATGGCAGGGTGGCAACAACGATTAGGTTCGGCTGTTCTACCTGCTGAGACTCTTCTGCGTGGCCGGTTTCATCATCAACAACATTGTCATCAGCCTGGTGGTTTACTTCCTGCGCCGCATTATCAGCTTTCAATTTCACATTCCAGGTGCGTTGGTCTTCGGCCAGTTCGTAACGATCACACCAGGTGAAATCAACTTCACCTTCTTCTGGCAGGTCGTTGTACACCGGGAAATCAGTGCGAATCGGTTTGGCGTAGTCCTTGCCGCGGCCGGTTTCGATGCCAGCATCTTCCAGCGCAACGTCCAGCATCAGGTTGGCGCGAGCCTCGGTTTTGGCAGTGAACCAGACCACTGCATCTTGCTTTCCGGATTTCTGAGTGGCTTTAACCACATAAAAGAATTCCATGTGAGATCCTCATTTTTGGGTGTTAGAATCCCCGGACCATTGATAGCGCCCATTGGGTTAACTTTGGTTTTGATGTTGTTTCCGGTGTAACTTTGGTCGGTGGCACCGGACGTAGATCCCGCCTTGCGCGGGGTGTACGTTAGCCTTCGTGAGCCATCTGGTCGTGCGAAGCGCAACGTCTGGAACAGTACTCTTTCTCTTTGCGCGCCAGCAGTGAGCCGTTGCGATAGAGAAGGGTGCTTTTGATTACTTCTTCCGGTTTAACCGGCTTGCTGCAGTAACCGCATTTCTTGTCTTGCATGACACTCTCCGTTAATGGCTGAGGCCATTCCCCAGACCGTTCAGATAAACTTCAACCAGCAAATCCCTGGTGTAAGTCATCTCAACGCCGCGATGCAGATACAAACGACCACGAGCATTAGCTGATGCCGTCCAGGTTGAATCCTTGTGTTTGACGAGCATTCCAGGCTGAACTGCGCCGCGGTTTACCGTCTGTGTACCGTAGTGCTGATGAACCATGATGTTCTCCACTATTGCTGAGTGAACTTCGCTGGTGGTGCCGTGACGCTGATCTTCACGGTTGAGCGTTTTAACTCTGCAATTCACCACCGCGAAACCCACTCTTATGTGCCTGTCTTTTATCCACTTCAGGCTCAGTGGTATGCTGGTAGTTCTCACACAGCCAGCAAGGAATTCAAAAATGAAAAATAATATTGATATAACCCAACTCGCATTTCAGTTTCTTCACCACAATCCACCCCAAAATAGTTGCAATGAAGCTGAGTTTCTTTGCGAAGTTCAAAGGTTAAGGGCCAGATTTGCCGACCTTCTCGAACTTAGTCCTTCTGAACTTGAGCGTGAGGCGAAGGCTCACCCTTCAAACGAGTGGAGGCACTTCTAATTAACTCCCTTACCCCAGCAACGATTGCTCTGCCGGTTGTTGCTGCGGCTTCTTTAATTTGATCTTCCGGCTTGCCATTCAAAACCATCTCTTCAATCACTCGAGAAATGGTAGGGTGAAATTTATCCACCACATGAGTTGCAAACTGTTCATTAGCTAGCACGCCATCAAAAATAATGGTTTCTTCGGCTTTTTTTGGGGCTTCGAGCGATGCCTTTCTTGTTGAGCATTCGATTTTGGCGTTAAAGGCAGGTTCAAGCACTTTTATAGCCTGTGTAATGCGGGCCTCAGTACCTGCGTTTGGCTTAATCTGCTGCAAGCGTTTGGCGTCTTCCAGCAACAATGCGATTACGTGTTTTAACTCTTCCATCTCACAGCTCCTGTGCTTTGCCCTTGTCGCCAGGCTGGCGGAACGTTTGAACTTGATGCGCTTAGTGTTTCGCGATGGGATGATAATGTACTATAAGTTCATTGAAGTAAAGTACCAATAGTACATTTAAGTGATGTGGCAAGTTCATAAACGCATAACAATATGAACTTTAAGATTATTTATTTTTTTCTCTAGTCTTGCTATGCTCAAAAAAACACCAAACAGGGTATTGCTATGGGCTTAGGTATGGATATGTCACGTGATGAATTGCTGGAAGATCGCGCAGCTTTCATAGCTGGTGAGATTGGTGGGGCGGTTGTTGAGTTGATAATTGATGGTGTGGTGATTGACCGTGACGCTATTGTCGACCAGCTGGAAGCTAAGCGTAAGGCTGTAGGGAATGTAATCCACAAGGGATTTTTGCGGGATGCAGCGGAGTTCGTGAGGAAGGGGCAGTAAAAACCCGGCGCGGTGGCCGGGTTATTTATTATTTTGTGGTGCTGGTGCTGGTGCTGGTGCTGGTGCTGGTGCTGGCTGGATTATTTCGACTGGTTTTAGGTAGGTTTGCACTTGAGGAAGTGCAAGGATAACCGCCAGTAGCGCCAGGATGGCGCCAACCATCCACTGAAGAGTTGCAGATGTGGTTTTCAGCCCATCAATCTGCCCCTTTAACCCAGTTACTTCGCCATTAACGCCTGAAATCTGCGCTTTAATTTCAGACATAGATGTATTCATTGCAGAAAACTGCTGCGCTTGAAAGGCTCGAAACTCAGCCATCTCGCGTCGCATCTCGGCGGCAACTACATCCACCTCTGCTTTGTTTTGAGCCATTCTAGCGTCAAGTTCATCTTTGCTCATAGCGACCAAATCACCATCTCCAGCATCTTTCCTGGAACGGATGTTATCCTTTTCAACCTCTTGTGGGAACAGGTATTGTACATTCTCATAATCAAACACGTCATTCATCAGTATGAGACTCTTTTTCCTTTTGTATCCAGTGAGTAACTTTGGGGGCTACATAGCTCATTGTGAATCCGCAGTTCTTGCAAGTCGTCCTAAAAAAAATATCGGATCCAACGATTATATCTAATTCGGAATACCCGTAGTGAATTTTCATGAACGTATACTTTTCAAAAATGCCTTCTGGGTCAATTAGTTGATCTTCTGGCGAGAGTGAGTCAGGCAATCTGTTCGTTGTTAAAGCGACAAGCTCGTGACTACCACAAGAAAGACATTTTTTACTGGCACCCACAGCATTCAGATAAGCAGAAAATTGCTCAACAGTTACACATTCTAATTGAGGTCGTATTTTTTCAAGGTATTTAGAGCTTTTGTTTTTCATCAGCCACCTCCTTTTTCATTTGAATGGATGAATCATAAAGATGAAGCAGACATTTCCTTTCTACCCATGCTTACGGTAGGTCTGCGGCATGCTACCGATCACCTTTCCGAATACGAATATTTTGTTCATCTCTTCCTTCTCAATCGGCTCCCACGGTCGATAGGTCTGGTTGTCTGAGATGACCAAGAGTTTATCTTTCATCTTCTGAAGTCGCTTCACATGGGATGTGTCGTCATAAATGAAAGCGTAAATTCCATCACCATCAAAGTGTTGAACGCTTATATCGACAAACAGCAGATCACCCGGCTCTATCGTGCCAGACATGCTGTCTCCGCGGACGTTGATGATGCGGATTTGTTCCTGCTTTCGTCCGTTGAACATTTGGCGCGCATCTTCAACTGAGTATTCCACAGAGCGAAGCACCTCCACGAACTCGCTATTGATCACGCCCGGGCCTGCACTGACAGATACATTGAGCACATCTATGCGAAATATTTCTGTCGATTTCTGCAAGCGTCCCTCAGATATTCCATCAGCCTCGCTGTCACCTAACAGGTAAGTTGAAGTTGTACCAATACTCGCAGCAAGCTCTTGCAGCTTCCCGCGTCTTGGAATTGATTCCCCGTTAAACCATTTGCTTACGGCCTTTGGTGTCAACTTCATCTTTTTGGCTATCTCAGCCTGACGACCATGAACCGGCAAACCAGCTTTATCGCAGGCCAGCGCTAGCCTATGGGAAAAGTCTTTTCGCGCTTTTTCTTCCTGAACCATAGGTTCAATCATAATATCTCTTGCGTGAACTATCAGTTCCGACATAATATGTACTTACAGTTCATATTGAGGGTTAAAAAATGCAACCAACAAGCCTTGGCGAAATCATCAAATTGATTCGCGTACCCGTGGTGGCCAAAGCATGCGAGCGGACTCCGCGAGCAATTTACAAGTGGATCAATAGTGGGTGCTTGCCACGTACTGATTACACCGGTGAGACAGCTTATGCATCGAAAATTGCTGAGGCCTCAGGTGGTCGCTTTACCACCACCCAAATTCTTGAAATCAGCAAACCAAAAGTAGCCTGACCGGCGCTTTAACCACGAAAGGGAAAGCACTATGCAATCACTTACGTTTTACCAGGATACAGGATCGCCGCAGCAGGCGGTGATAAATCGTGCTCAAGCGTGCAAGGGACCTAGCCATGAAGATATTCGTGATGCCGTTCGCTCCTGGGCGGGCGCAGATGGTCAGGACGTAGTTACGGCTCTGATCATCGAAGAGTACCAGGCGCAGGGTGGTTACGACATCACTTTCCCTGACGATCTCTGCCGAAAGCGGCAGAAGCTTTTCCGCTTCCTGGATAACCATTTCAACAGCGAACGGTACCGCGAGAACGTTCGCCAACTGACCCCGGCAATTCTTGCTGTTCTTCCACTCGAGTTCCGCAACCGCCTGCTGCCAGAAGACAACGTTATGGCTCGTCTGGCGCGTATGGAGAAAGAAACCAGCGAAGCGAAGATAGCCGTCGCGATGGATGCTCCACGTCATCAGAAGCTGAAAGAGTTGAGCGAGGGGATCGTGGAGATGTACCGCGTTGACCCTGGCTTAACCGGGCCGCTGATGGAGATGGTGCAGATGATGCTGGGGGCTATATGACCGGTTCAAAAATGGCGAAAGCCGCGGTGCGCGAACACCAACGGCTTTCTGGTGCAATTCATTGCGAAATCATTGCGGGGTAAGTATGCCTAACAACAAATTGTTTTGCCAGCGTGTCGGACCGCGACTGGATAAATCTTCCCTTAATTATTCTTCAGGAGGACTTAATGGCCGGAGACTGGATAAAGATGCGTACATCACTGGTCACCAGCCCGAAGGTGAACGGAATTGCGCGAATACTGGAGCGTTCACCGGAGGTGGGAAAAATGTTCACACTTTCGCATAACACCACGTTATCAGACGTTGTAACGCGTAACGTAACCCGTAACGTTACGGTGTCGTTACTAGTAACGTTTTGGTCTGCGGCAAATGAACACTCGCGTAACGGTGTATTTGAAAATGCAGACCTGTCTGATATCGATGATATTGTCGGAGTACCCGGTTTTGGGGCTGCATTATCAACCGTAGGCTGGGCCATTTATGATGCGGAGAATAACTGCGTCATTCTTCCAAACTTCAATGAATACAATACGTCAGGTGATATGCGCTCAGCTACGGCCAAGACAAATGCGCAGCGCCAGAAGGAGTTTCGTGAACGGAAAAAACTCCAGGAAAGTAACGTTACTCGTTACGTTACTAATAACGTAACGAGTAACCACAGAGAAGAGAAGAGAAGAGAAGATCTAAACCCAGAGAGAGAACGCGCGGGCGGAAGTCATTCTGGGGATGATATTTCTGGAAATCACCCACCTCTGCCAGCTATCCCTCCCAAACCTCAGAACGAGGATTTTGGGCCCGGTCTGGATTTTGGCCCATTGGGTAAATTTCCGATCACTGACTCATGGACCCCGTCTCCAGACTTCGTGCGTCAGGCTGCGCTCTGGGGTAAGAACGTCGGCACTGAGCCGGGTTACACCGCTGAAGAACTTCAGCAATTCCGTGATTACTGGATACCTGACGGCAAGGTTAAACACCAGTTGGCTTGGGAGCAGACCTTTGCCAACAGTCTGTTGCAATCGCGTGGTCACGGCCAAAGGACCGTCCATGTTGGACAGCGAGATCCCAACCGAATTTCTGAGCCAGATAAAACCATCCCAACCGGATTCAGGGGGTAACGGTGAAAAACATTGTTAATTCCGGCAGTGCTCTTGAGCGCCTGAAAAAACTCATACCGCCAGGCGTTCAGCCTAAGTTCACCAGCGCAGCAGAGCTTCTGGCGTGGCAACGGGAAGAAGGACTGAAACATTGCGAAGAGTTGGACAAGCTGAATCAGAAAGCGCGCACAGAGAAAATCTTCGGCCGCTCAGGAATTCAAAGCCTGCACCGCAGCTGCACGTTCGCGAACTACGAAGTATCCGGTGAGCAACAGCGCAAGGCCTACACCATGGCGAAAAGCTACGCACAGAACTTTGGGGCTGGCTTTGCGAGCTTCGTGTTCAGTGGCGGGCCTGGTACCGGTAAAAACCATCTGGCAGCAGCGATCGGAAATCATCTCCTGTCCGGTGGCCAATCAGTGCTGGTGGTGACAATCCCTGACCTGATGCTGCGTGTTCGCGAGTGTTACGACGGTGGCCAGTCAGAGGCTTCACTTCTGGATGACCTCTGCAAAGTTGATCTGCTGGTGTTGGATGAAGTCGGTATTCAGCGCGGTAGCAACGGGGAGAAAGTTATCCTGAATCAGGTTATCGACCGTCGGCTGTCGTCGATGCGTCCAGTTGGCGTTCTGACGAATCTGAACCATGACGAACTTCTCGGCGCATTGGGTGCGCGGGTTATCGATCGCCTCCAGATGGATGGCGGGATGTGGGTGAACTTTGACTGGGGCAGCTATCGCAAGAACGTTAGCCATCTCCGGATCGTTAAATAACCTCGAGGGAAAATCACTATGGCAAGCAAATCACTGTGGGCAATCGTCGATTTCCTTCGGGTTAACCAGACCATCACGCCTCGTCAGGTCCAGAGCCTGCTGGGATGTGACTGCAAGAAGGCACACAACCTGCTGCTTCACCTGGTACGCAGAGCGGTAGTAATCCGCACTGGCGAGCCGCACCGCCCGGTCTATTCACTTCAGCCTGGCGGGGAGCTGAACATCAAGCAGCTCAAATCGAACATGAGCGAAAACATGGTCACATCAGTATGCCGCACAAGTCCGGCTATGCAGCGTGTACTGGCGTTTTACGGGAGAGCATCAGCATGAAACCAGATGTTAAAAAAATCATCGCCGATATCAAGGCGACAAAAGGGAACCGCAAATTTTGTAATGGCCTGGCTGGCACACTCCAGGATGATAATTATGCGTCATCGATTTGCAAATACGTTAAAACCGTAACGCCGGAAAGAATCGATCTCCTGATTGAATACACTGAAAACCTTGAAGCTGAAGTCACAGACATGGCAGTACAGCTCGCTAACGCCGAGAGCAAGTGCAGGGAGCTGGCGGCGGGTCACTGGCCTCGTTTGCAGGAGCAAGATATCAACGCCTTGATGCGTTTCAATGAAACATGCGAAGACGGGGAAGGGTATGACATTGGCGCAGAAGCGATGGCGCGACTTGTTGAAATAGGGCTGGCAGGTAAAGGTCCTCATGGAATCCGCAATATCACTCCATTCGGTCAGTGGGTAATTAACGCCAGGGAAGGTGAAGTGGATTTGGAGCCGTTGAAAACCGAAGAAGACAACATTGCAGAATCAGCTTTGCGAATGGCTCAACTTAGAACTGGAGCAGCCCAATGACAGCACTCAACAAACAGGCGCTGCGTGAAGCGGCGCAAGGAGCAGAGCTATGATTCCAGCATCAGAATGCGCCGCTGCGAGATTGATTAATTTCTACATTAACGACGCTTCTCGTGAGTGCATCGAGGGGCGAAGAGCCTATCTATGTCAATGCCTTTTGCCCCGGCTGAAAGACGGCCTTTCTTCAATGCAAGCATGGAAAGAAAAAACTGATGACGACATAGAGCTTATTGGCATCTATCAAAAAGGCGTTGATTTTTTAACTGAGGAACTAAAGCAGGGGATGGAACGATGAACTTAACAGAGGGGCAGTTGCTTTTCCGTCTTCAAGAATTTCACGGGGCGGAACAGGAGGCTTTAGGAATCGGTGATTATGAATTTGCACAGGAAAGCGCGGATATTGCTTGTGCGCTCCGAGAGCTTCTGCAAGCACGACGAGCAATTGATGATCTTAATGCGGTCGTTGGGCAACGCAACGGAGAATGCGTTCGGCTTCATTCTCTACTGGAAGCCGCAGAGAAGCGCATGGCAGAACTGGAGGCAAAGTTAGCTAATCCCGTTTTGTTGCCAAAAACAAACGGCTACTGGAATGAGCAAGAAAAAGCGCATGAAGAAGCCATTACGCTCGCCAAGCGGTAGATTCGGCTGGCGGGATTCCGGTGCGAGGGAGCAGAAAAATGAAAAAAAAGTGTGTAATTTTTATGTGGTAAGCCAAAAAAGTGTGTAAAATGTTGGTTGTGATGTGATGGAGGATCATACTTATGATGAATAAAAACTTAATATATATGCTTTCAAAGATTCAGTTTGGGCGCATACCTAATACCACTTTTCTTTCAGCATCAGATTATATACTTGAAGCTTTGAGGAAAGAGTATCCTATTGTATTGCCTAAAAAAAATGTACAGACATTTAAGATAGAGTTCAAGGGAGCGGGTATCCCGGAAATGATTCAGGAAGAAGATCCTGTTTTGACATTGGTTTCGGCCAATAAAGAATGGGCAATTCGTATAACGCCTGAGCATATCATATTACATACAAAAAATTATGATTGTTTTGATGATTTTGAAAAGAGAATGAAAAAGCTTTTATCTTCTCTTCAGGAAGCTCTGGGCATATCGCATTTTTCTTTTATAGGGATGAGATTTTTAAATAAGTTTCCACATTCAGCTGACTTATCGAATGAATTTGGTATTAATCGATCTGAATTCTTACAGCCTATAATTGATGGTTATAATAGGGGAGGAAGCAATCTTTCTTCTAGGTACGAAGATATGGAGAAAAGATATTTCTTGAGTATAAATAGCGGTGTCGTTATCAATGGCCCTAAAATTACACCAGAACTTGCAGAACTTGCTTCTGACATATTAAATCCAGTTGATATTGATGCTGGGGTTGTAGCACATGTCGATATAGATTCATTTTATTTTTTAGAAGATAGGATGGAAGAGTTTAATCTTGACGTTATATCAAATAAACTCAATGAGTTAAGAGTTGCATCTAATGCAATATTCAAACACATAGTATTATAGGAGGTTAGTATGACTGGTTTCGTTACAAGCGGGATAAAAATCGGTACCGGACCATTTTTGCCGGCTAGTTCTGCGCAATCATACAAGACAACCAACAATACTATTGAGGCGCGAAAAAATTTAGGCACTGTCGTTGGTAAGGCCCTTTTAGGTGTTTTCGCTTTATCTAGTTTATTAAATGTTGGTTCAATGACTGGAGCATCTCCTGTTGAAATTAAACCAATTGTAAGAAACTATAATTCTTCATCGAAAATTGATGTAAAAAAAGAACCAAGTGCCATCGAAAAAAGCAATGCTTTACAGAAGGGATTCAACTTTAACGTATCTCAATGGGCTTCGTTACTTAAGGTGGAAAGAAAAACGATTTACAATTGGAATGGTAAAAAAGAAACTAGAATAAAAAATGCAACCATATCAAGAATAAATGCATTTGAAGCTTTCTATAAGGAAATGGATATAAGCCACGCGCCATATCTGAAGAAATTTATTTTTGGGAAAATGGGTAATGAGGGGATTAGAACGGCGTTCTATGAAGAACCATTAGATCTTAATAAAATGGTCGATGCGTATTATGACATTTATGCGCAGATTGAAGGGTATTCGGTTAGAGCCAGATTGGCCTAGTAATTGGAGGGTTAAGGGATGTCAGGGTTAAATCGAGAGGAGTTAATCAAGGCGGGATGGATGAGAGGATCATTCGTGAGTCTCTTTAATCATCCCGCACTCTTAGCCACATTACCTGAAAAACTAGCATCATTATATACCGAGAAAGATGCAGTTTTGATTCCGGTATTATATGAATGTGCTTTGATCGATATGGACTTCGAAAGAGAACATTGGGTGCAAGTAGTGATAGGTACCCCATGTGACGAACGTTCGGAGTTTAAGAATGCCAGAAACCCTCGCAGATTATGTTTGCCATATTTTGTTGATGGTGAAGATAATGTCAAGTGGATGGAGATTTCTTCGCTTGGATTCGCCCAAATAGAAAGAGAGTTTCTCTTAAAAAATAGCACCCCAAATTTGAAGTTAAAGTGGGGTCCCTTGGCTTTAGAGTGCCTTCTTAATTGGATCAGCGGGCGATTTAACCAGGCTACTTTTCCAGATGCATTTAACAGGAGAATTGCCAGCAAGGATAAGTTGTTGAAAAAAATGTGGAAAAGTGATGATTATGTTAATTGTTGCTCAGGTGTGCACTTTGCCCTCTCAACTGACGAAGAGTTAGATGATGAGATAAAATATAATCTGTCAATAGTGCTAACCATTCCTGAAAGTTTTCGAGGGCGTGAATTAGCTCAGGTTATGAAAAATAATGTACCTGCAATGGTTGAAAGAATAAAAGGGATATTTTCTTCAATGGAGGGCGTTGTTTTGGAAAGTATAAACACTCTCCCCGAGGGGGAGTTCACAAAGAGTCTAGAACGTCAATTTAAACGTTATTCTCTAGAGTACTATACATACAACGATGCAGGTGCAGAAGGTGCGTTACCTGCTGGCTTTTTCGGCAGTTAACTCAGAGCATAATAATTTATCAACTGTAGTCTTCATTTTTTATTTAAATTTATAATGATTACGTTTGCTCTATATCTAAGTGCAATTAATGATAATGTTTTATAGGCATGTTTCTTATTGGGTTGCCCGCTGCGGTAACGCCGTCCCGCCGCCGTTTGCTGAAGCACTGGTGAGGGCTAACCTGCCGGAACTTTGTAGAGAACACGAAGCCGCTGCCTGATATAATGTCATCAAGCCAAGTTTCTATGTGGCTCTCTGGTAAGTACCATTCATCATTAAGGCGGTAAAATATGAATATTGATTATCTGCTGGTTGGATGTTGGCGAAACGGAGACGTTGTTCGGACTTCGCCGGACGCAGGCTTCGTTTTACCTAAGTCTTTAGTATTTAATCCAGCCCACGATGACGCCCCTCAATACTCAGAGCGAACTTTAAAAGTGCATGTCATGAATCACTTAGGTAAGAGCTATGCAGTAGCGTTAGGAGAGGGATCGCATGGGATGGTTAGCCAAGATGATATCGGAAAACTTATTGAGCGATCAAAGGTTCACCCCCTTCCCGAGGCAGTGAATAGTTAGATTAAAATGACCTTTGATTTTCCATAATCAAACCGCCATAATTCCCGCGTCAGCCTGAACAACTGACAACTTGATGCGCCACGGAGAGAAACCATGGCGCACGAATTACAACTCATCAAGCAGTCCTCAGGAATCCTGATCCCCGCGACGCCGGAGACCAGCGATATTCTGCAATCAAAAATCAAACTCGGCGCCGTACTGGTAGCCGAATTTCGTCAGGTGAGGAATCCCGCATTCCATCGCCGTTTCTTTGCGCTCCTGAATCTCGGGTTTGAATACTGGGAACCTACTGGAGGAGCGATATCTTCCAACGAACGTAAATTGGTGACCGGCTATGCCAAGTTTCTTGCCTCATTCGCGGGAAGTGAAGCCGCACTCCTGGATGCTGCTGAGCAATATCTGGAGCGTATCGCTGATAAGCGAGCCGGTAGCATTAGCATCTGCAAATCCTATGATGCTTATCGTGCATGGGTGATCATCGAGTCTGGTCACTACGACGCCATACAGCTTCCCGACGGCACCCTTCGCAAACACCCCCGCAGCATTGCCTTCGCCAACATGGACGAAACCGAGTTCCAGCAGCTGTACAAAGCCGCGCTTGATGTTCTGTGGCGCTGGGTATTGTCCCGGGCATTCAAGGACCAGCGTGAAGCGGAAAACGCCGCATCGCAACTCATGAGCTTTGCGGGGTGATGGCGATGAAATATTCCTGGTTCCACCATCACGAATGCACAACCGAGCAGGCCGACGAACTGGAAGCCCGCTATCGCGCAAAGCAGATTAGGACAGAGCGTAGTCTGGATAATGACTTTATTCACTGGACGATCAGCGCGTTCTTGCCGGAAGTATCTAAGCCTCCTCGTCAGGACAGAACCTGGCAACAACGGATCTGGAGGTGAATGTGAAAGTCTACGATATCACCCCAATGGGCAAGCCCAGAATGACGCGCGCTGACAAATGGAAAAAACGCCCCGAGGTTCTGCGTTACCGGGCTTTCTGTGATGAAGTTCGTCTGCTGGGTGTTGAGCTGCCGGAAAGCGGTTCTCATGTCACCTTCATTCTTCCTATGCCAGCGAGCTGGAGCAATAAGAAACGGACTGAGTTCAACGGTAAACCACACCAGGCTAAACCTGATTTCGACAATATGGTGAAAGCCCTGATGGATGCCATTTACGAAAATGATGCTCATATATGGGATGCACGGGTATCAAAATCATGGGGAGAAACCGGGAGAATAATTATTGAGGAGCTAAAAGCATGACGCCACGCCAACGCAGACTAAAACAGTCAGCATTTGAAAAAGCAGCAGCTGCGCCGCGTAAAAGCTGGCTGGGTAAATGTATTCTCCTTACGGGGATTCAGTCCGGATGGATTAAATCCCTGCTCACAACATGGGGCGAAGGTGTAGGAGGAAATACTGCACCCCGTATGCCGCGGGGCCAGGCATGTTGGAATGTGATCAAAGGAAGGAACTGGTCAGATAAGGCACTGGAGCGCTTTACCGCAGCGTTAAATCAGGCGAGAGAAGAGGGGTTCCGTGGGCAGCAGGCAATGAACAGAGCACACTGCATTCTCTGGCCACAGTCACCTGCCAGTGTGATTGATAAAGCCCTGCATAATGACGATGTCGATTTTGTTGAGCAATGCGTACTGCAGGCGCTGGATATAAATGATCCGGTTTATATAGTCGGTCTTCAGTATTACACCACCCGAAGAAAAATATCAGACATAACCCGGGAATTGCAGGCTATTGCGCCATGGCTAACTGACGGGGAGGCGAGGAAGCGCGTGCGCTGGTGTCTGGAAATATTCAGAGCAAAGGTCTTTCTGGAAGCACGCAAACTGTTATCTGAATAGACTCACTGAAATCAATTTTAGCTATTAGTGCTATTTTTAGATTGTTGTGTTGAAAATGGGCCAGAAAATCAGATAATCCATTCATGCTTGGCAGAGCTGCGCCACGATGGCAGCGACGAAAAGCGAACAATTTGAATATAACGAGAACCCCGCCAGCGCGGGGTTTTTGCTTTCCGGCGATACGACAGGGGTATTCGCGAGGTGCATTGCACCAGTACCCCTGTCATATCGCCGAGCTGAAATCGTTAACTTGAAAACAAGTTCTCACAATGCTCCAATGCTTTTTCGTTTCTAGCTCAGAGGAAAAATGAGAGAGGGGCAACTGCTAAACGTAGACATCAATATTTTTAGTATTATTCCCTGCAACGTTCGAACTTGAATTGTCACTTACCGTAGGTAATGCTACCGATGCCATTTGGTTTTTTTCTGCTTCTTGTTTTTGTAATTGAGCAATTTTTGCGTATATAGACTCGATTTGCCTTTGAATCATCTCCATCTGCTGTTTAAGCAGTTTTGCCTCATCTTCGGAGGTTACTTCATTTATTTTTGAACCCATGGCGCTGAGTTCTTTTGTCAACTCACCAATTTGTTTTTTCAGGTTTTGAATTTGTTGTGAAACAGAGTTGCCAGTACTTGAAGGTGCTTGTTTTACTGTGCTTTGTAGTATGTCCTGACCCAAAGTGCTAACTGTCATGCTCATGGTGGTTCCTCCGACCTTACATTTATTACCCATTATCGTCATCTTTCGAAATTACTTTATTAGCAAAGGTTAAGTTGTGGCTTCCTGCACCACAGCATTATTTGTGCCGCTCTATACTATCTGCTGAGTATCGCGGAGGAGCTTATGAAAGAAGGGTATTACTGGATTCAGCATGTCGGAGTTGTACAGGTAGCGTACTACACGAATGACACTGTTGATGACTTGGAAACGGGGAAAATAATCACAGGTGTTTGGCATCTGACCAGAGGCGATGACATTTGCCATAACGGTGAAGCAGATGTGTTAGAAGGTCCTCTCTCTCCACCATTGTAAACAACCGTACTTACTTCGAGGCTGCCGCGTGGCGGCCTTTTTCATTTCAGGCTCACGGATATCACTCACTACGTGCTTTGTTGATAAATCAAGCCCGTGAAGTCTGATCCTCTACACACGGAATAACTATGTCTGAGCCAATCACAATTGCCAGTGGGGTGACCTCCGCTACGGTAGGGATCACTTTCGCCACTATGTTCCCGGAGGCGACGCCTGGCGTAATGTTATGTGCGCTTGCCGGGGCGGCAATGTATGTGCTGACCTCAGAGCCTCATCAACTCTGGAAGCAGATGCTCTTCGCGGTCATCTCATTCATGGGGGGCGTGTTCTTCTCCGTTCCCATGGCAAAGATACTCGCCGGGGTAATCAACACAGCCCTCGGGTTGTTGCAGCCGCCAGTCAGTATCGAAGTTTCACCGAATGTCGGTGCGCTGGTATCCGCTTCCATTTCCGTCGCAGTCCTGCTTCGAATCGTCGCCAAATCACGGCGCGGCAAGATGCCCGGGCTGGAGGAGGAAGGGAAATGACATGGCATTCCGTCATCCTGGACGCAAACGCGATCATCTGTATGGCGATCGTGGTGCGCCTGATGTTCTTCAGTAAAGCCGGGAAGACACACCGACCCAGTTATGCGTGGATGGCTTACCTGCTGATTCTGGCGGCTGGCTTCACCGCTTTCCGTATTCTTCTCGGGCGTTACAGTAACGTTGACCCGGGTGAGTTATTCCTCAACCTGGCCATATGTATTGCTGTCTGGCGTGCCAAAGGCAATCTGGCAAAAGTCGTAAGGGCTGAATGATGACCAAAGACGATATCTTCAACAGCATTCTCGGCAAAGAGGGTGGCTACGTTAATCACCCGAACGATAAGGGCGGCCCGACAAACTGGGGCATCACTCAGGCAACGGCACGCGCCCATGGCTATACCGGTGATATGCGTAACCTGACACGGCAGCAAGCTCTCGAAATACTCGAGGCTGATTACTGGTATGGTCCACGCTTCGACCAGGTAGCTACCGTGTCGCCGGTCATCGCTGCCGAACTGTGCGACACCGGCGTGAATATGGGGCCATCAGTGCAGGTGAAATGGTTCCAGCGTTGGCTGAATGTCTTCAATAACCAGCAGCAGCTCTATCCCGATCTGATCGCCGATGGCCAGATTGGCCCGCGAAGTATCAGCGCCCTTAAATCCTTTCTGGCGAAACGCGGAAGTGAAGGGGAATCCGTATTGCTCCGCGGACTGAACTGCAGCCAGGGTCAACGATATCTCGAACTGGCAGAACAGCGCCCGGCTAACGAGTCATTTGTGTATGGCTGGGTACGGGAGCGCGTGAGTCTATGACGAAACTGAAAGCTATTCTGGCTTCTATCGGCTTCGCAATCATTATGGTGCTCGGCGCTTTTGGCCTGGGCAGCATGCGTGGTCGCGAAAAGGCTGAAGCCAAATCGGATAAACAGCGTACCGATGATAACGCCACAGCCACCAAAGCAGCCGCAGAACGTCGCGTCGAAGCAACCAGAGAGGCCAGCAATGTACAACAGACTGTTAGCCATATGCCTGATGACGATGTTGATCGTGAGCTGCGCTCAAACTGGACCCGCAAAGGTTGAGGTCATCGATACCGGCTGTGACTGGGTGAGTGCGATTCGCCTCACTGAGCACGACATCCAAGTGATGGATCGTCAGACGAAGCGCGACATCCTGGCGCATAACAAATCGTGGCAGGCGAACTGCAAACAACCAACCGATAGCAGTTTATTAACTCGGTGATTAAGTGCTAAGTTGTGGCTATTTTAGATTAAAAAATAATCAATCGTGGTATGATAGACCTCATTCTTAGAGGGGTTAAAAATATGTCATTCTTCTATTACGCACTTAAACGCGTTGAAGCGGCGACCAAAACAACAGTGGCTTGCCCGATATGCGGCCATAACTCGAACCACCCGTCCACAAAAGTACGGCAAGAACTACCGTTGCTCTGCCCTCAATGCAAATCACTGTTTGTCATTCACAGATAACATGCGACCTGCTGAATATAACCGCCTACGGGCGGTTTTTTATTGCCATCACTATGGGCAGACCCATCGTAATGGCTGTAGCGGATAAATCGTAAATATACCCTGTAGGGGATAAGCGGAGTTACCAATGGCAATTTGCAAGCTGTTAGTCGAACTCAAAGCCAAATGGTGGTTGCCGGTTTATATCAAAACGCTGACCCTGTTCTGCATGCTGATGCAGCGCGAGCCTGATTACGAAAAGGTGGCTGCGTTCATCGTGAAGCATGGCATGACCCAGAAAGTGACGGTAGAGCCCACAGGATCAACAATGGAGTGATGAATGAGCAAACCGGACTGGGGCGTGCTTCAGCAACGGTTCCTGTCCGATCATGCCGTAACCGGCGTATCACCAAAAGACTGGTGTGAAGCGCAGGGACTGAATTACACATCTGCGCGGCGCTACATCAAAAAGCCAACTGCGCAAAAAACTGCGCAAAAGAAAGTGCGCAATGCGCAGACTGAACAAGCCCCTACCACTGCGCAGTATGAGCAATCCCCAACTGATGCGCAGACCGATATACCGGAAAGTGCGCAACCCTTCAACCTGCGCAATTACGGCCTTAACGATATGCAGATCAGGTTTGTCGAAGAGTATCTTCTCGATCTGAACAGGACCGCTGCATACAAGCGGGCTGGCTACAAAGGCGAAGGTAATACGGCTTACGTTAACGCCTCTCGATTGCTAAGGAATGCTAAGGTCAGCCAGGCAATTCGCGACGCGCTGGATGAACGTTCGCGAAGAGTGAAAGTTACACAAGACGAAGTGTTGAAATGGTGGTGGGACATTGCGACGGCAGACGCTACTCAACTGACCGAGCATCACCGCGGCTGTTGCCGTTACTGCTGGGGGCTCGGATTTAACTACCAGTGGCGCGATGCAGTTGAGTTTGAAGAGGCGGAAGAAAAGGTTAAGGGGAAGGAAGGTGCCATACAGCCTAAGGATACGGGCGGCTACGGCTACGACGGCACACTGGACCCGAACCCGGATTGCCCCCGCTGCAATGGCGTTGGTCTGAGCCGTCCTGTTTTCCACGATACGCGAGATTTGAAGGGCGCAGAACGCCGTCTTTTTGCCGGGATTAAAGAGGGCAAATTTGGCCTTGAAATGATCACTCGCAATCAGGATGAGGCTATGAAGATGGTCGCACAGCACCTCGGAATGCTGAAAACCAAAACTGAGTTAAGTGGCCCGAATGGTGAGCCCATACAGCACAGCCACTCTGTAAGTGCGGAGGATCTCACTGATGAGCAACTCGCCGCAATTATCGGCGGTAAGTAAACAGGCAGCAGCCAGGGAACTACTCAAGCGGCGCAGTGCCCGAGCAAGCCTCCACGACTTCATTCAGTACATAAACCCCGAATACATCACCAGCAAGTTCTCTCAGACGGTCTGCGACGCTCTGGATCAGTTCCTGCTGGATATGATGAACGGGCTGCGCCCGATACTGATTCTCGGTGCGCCGCCGCAGCATGGTAAATCGGATATCGTTTCGCGTTACCTGCCAGCGTATTTCTTCGGAAAATATCCTGAAATGCGCGTGGGCGCTTTGTCGTACTCCGCTGACCTTGCCGGGGACATGAACGCCGATGTTCAGCGCATTATGTCCACGCCGGAATACCGCAACATATTTCCGGGTGCCTGGTTGGGAAATAAGCCGGCTGATGGTGTGGCCGTAAAGCGTAACACTGACGAATTCGGTATAGCCAACCATAAGGGAACGTATGTCTGTGCGGGCGTAGGCGGCCCGTTAACAGGTAAGAAAATCGATCTCGGTATCATCGATGACCCGATAAAAAACGCCAAAGAAGCACTCAGCCCGACGACCAAAAAATCTATCTGGAACTGGTACGTTTCCACGTTTAAAACGCGTCTGTCGAAAAACAGCGGCGAAATCATCATGGCGACCCGCTGGGCGACGGATGACTTATCCGGGCGTGTAGTGGAAATCACGCCACGCGCTAAGGTGCTGGCGTTCCCTGCAATCAACGAGCAGGGTGAAGCGCTGGTGCCAGAGCTGCACCCAAAAGAAAAACTGCTCGAAACAAAAACCATTCTAGGGGATTACTTCTGGTCTGCGATGTATCAGCAGTCACCAAAACAGGCTGGTGGCTCCATTTTCAAAGACGAATGGATCAAGTATTACCTCCCGAAAGACTTGCCGACCAACTTCGACATCGTCATCCACAGCTGGGATATGACGTTTAAAGACAGCGAAGGTACTGACTACGTTGTCGGTCAGGTATGGGGTAAAAAGGGCGCCAATGCTTATCTGCTTCATCAGGTACGAGCCCGCATGAGTTTCACCGCAACGCTTAAAGCCGTTAAACGCATGGCTGACGAATTCCCCAAAGGTTTGCGCAAGCTGGTGGAGGATAAGGCCAACGGCCCGGCAGTTATTGATTCACTGAAAAACACAGTGGCAGGTCTCGTACCTGTCGAACCGGACGGCAGTAAAGTTGCGAGGGCGCATGCGATCACCGCTGTATGGGAAGCGGGTAACGTTTTCCTTCCCCATAAAGACATCGCTCCGTGGATCACCGAGACGGTTGAGGAAATTACCACGTTCCCTGTTGGCGCGAACGATGACGTTGTCGATGCAATGACGCAGGGGTTACGCGATTTGTATCAGAGAAAAACACTCAGCCCACTGGACATCATGTAATGACGAGAAAAAATATCGTTGGTCGTCTGAATGATGGCCTGGTTAGCTTAATGACCTCGCTCGGCGAGAAGATTGGCGCAGTGCGGTATAGCAGCAGTAAGCCTGACGTACCTGATAAAGAGCTGCTCGCGATGTATAAAAAATCGTGGGTGGTTAAAAAGTACATCAACAAAACCGCCGACGACATGCTGAAGTTGCCCCGTAAATTTTCGGGCGATGTCGATAGCTCCATAACCAAGCGCATCGCTGATGCTGAAAAAGAACTGAAATTGAACGCAGTCTTTCACAGCGCGCTGGGATGGGCCTCCCTGCTGGGAGATTCGCTAATCGTGGCTATCACTGATTGTGCCGATGACCAGATAGCCCTGCCGCTCAATTTGCAGAGCGAAGATATCGTTAAATTTCTGGTGTTCCGTAAAGGGGAGTACACGCCGGACAGTAATGTCATCACCGACATACGTTCGGACTGTTTTGGTGAACCGCTGACGTATCAACTTGATGTCGGGACAAAGCAACTCAGGTTTCACCACTCCCGCTGCTGCCGAACGAAGCTTGGAAATCACAGCATCAAGGACCGCGCCAAGTTTGGCACGTCAGACCTACAGGCGCCCTACGAGCACATCAAAACGTTCGACACTGCAATTCTGAGCACCGGCGACACCATTCAGGAGGCAAACGTCGATGTGCTGTTTATCCCCGGCATGAATAACCAGATCGCAGCGGGTCAGGAAGGACAGGTGCGCGAGTACGCCAGGGTGATGAAGGACACCAAATCTTCAACCGGGATGTTATTGATTGATGCTGGTGATACTCAGGCGCAGGGGCGCTATGAGCAAAAAAACGCGCAATTTACCGGGCTGTCGGATGTGATCAGCAAAATGGCGATTGTACTGGCCGGGGCGCTGGACAGACCGATAACGGTTCTGTTTGGTGAGTCGGCCAGCGGGTTCAGCAGCGGCGAGGAAGATAACAAATCCTATTACGAGACGATTAACGGCCTGCAGGAGTCCAGGCTTCGCCCTATGCAGGATTTCGCCGACCAGTTCACACTGGACAAACTCGCCATCACAGAAAGCCTTACCTACGAATATCCGACAATCGACAGCATTAACGAGGCTGACGAAGCTAACCGGTTTAGCCAGTATGCGACGGGCTTCAATACGCTGGTAACGTCGTCAATTCTGACGGAAGAGGTTGCCATCAGGGAGATGGTAAACCGCGGCGTGCTGAAGACTGTTACCGAAGCTGAAATCAAGGCGATAGTCAGCGTCGGGGCGAATGCTGGCTTCTGAGGGGATTATGGAATTAAAACTGCTTCTTGAGCGTAAGCAGGGACGTTTGAAACCGCGTCGCCGGCGAATGCGTCCACCAACCGCCAGTAAGCGCGCAGAGGTCTGGTATCGAGACAGGCTGATTGAGTTTGTCGATAGCATGCTTCAGACACTCCTGGACGAGCTGGACAAGCCCACACTCACCGATGCACCCGATATCACTCCTTTGTCGATTACAGCGCGCCTTGCGGCAGTCATGCAGCGATTAGCGAGCATTTCAATTCAGGAGGTCGCCGCCCGACTCTCTGCCGGATTCGTTGCACGTGCGAACTTGCAGAACAAAGAACAGACGCAGCGCACATTCTCTCAGGCATTTGGAATTGACCTGACCGGGATGTTCGGCGATGGCGCGATAAAGACAGAAATGGAAAAGGCTGTCAGTGACAACGTTGACCTGATTACATCCATCCATACCGATTTTATTCACGATATCGGCGCGGCAGTTTTCGACAACATGAAAGACGGTGGCCGACATGAAAACCTCATTGACCTGATTAAGGAGCGTGGGGAGGTCACCCGCAATCGTGCAAGGTTCATCGCTCGTGACCAGACCTCAAAACTGAACGCAGACCTGACTGAAGCACGAAATGTTGCTCTTGGTCTTGACCTGTATGAGTGGGGCGGCACTGGCGATGAACGCGAACGGGAAAGCCATTCCGTTCTGAACGGCATGCTTTGCAAATATTCGGATCCGACAGTCTATTCAGACGACGGCGGTAAAACGTGGAAGAAACGCTCCACTCTCGGAGCATTTATCGGTAAGCCAGGAGAAGACTATCAATGCCGGTGCCTGCCTCACCCTTACGTCTCATGGGATTAATCAATGAAGTGGAAACGAACACCGCAGGGGTATGTGATTACCACTGCGACGATCACCCGCGCAGGGCCGATTGAATATTACGGTCACGAACTGGGATTAACTGGCAGCGATGCCAACAAAAAAATCACCGTTGTCCGCACCCTCGACGAATTATCAAAACCTGAAACACTCGCTTCATTCAATGGCCTCCCGTTCACCATAACGCACCCCGACGACGGGGAAGTCACCGCAGCAGACCACAAAGACAAAGCATCCGGTCATATCGCCAATACCCGTATCGAGGGCGGTGAGGTGGTCTGCGACGTTTTTCTGACGGATGCCGTTGCAATTAAGACGCTGGAAGAAACGGGGATTCGTGAAGTATCCGTTGGATATGAGCCTGCTGAACTCGAGGAAAGAGGCGGGAAGTATTACCACATCAACATTCGCGGCAATCATGTCGCGGGCGTGGCAGAGGGGCGCTACGGGCCTCAGTGTAAGTTAAACGACAAAAAAGGTAAGCCGATGTTCAAAACATTAACTGACGCCCTGAGTTTCCTGAAGGGCAAAAAACTGAAGGATGCGGACGGTGCAGCGCTAACTCCTGACGAACTGGTCGGCATGATCGCCGCGCTGGAAAAAGCACTGGAAGAACTCCAGGGGCAAGGGACTGACGAGGCGACGGCAATGGCTCAGGAAGTGCTGGCGCAACTCGCTGACCTTAAAACACAACTGGAAGGCATGACGGGAGCACCATCGCCAAACGATGACGATCCATCTGCTGGTGGTGGTGACGACAAGGACGCGAAAATCACCGCGCTGGAAACCGAAAACGCCGATCTGAAAGCGAAGGTTGAAGCGCTGGAAGAAGAACTGGAGCAGCTGAAATCCGGCAATGAAACCAGCACCACACTGGCAGACGCGAAAGCCCGCTTCCCTAAAGTCAGCTTCAATGATGCCAAATCAGCGCGTGACGTGCGCGCCGCCGTACTGGTGAGCACTAAAGCATTTAACGATGCTGAGGTCAAAGCAATGACTGACAGCGAAGTCCGTGCGGCTTATGCAGCCATTCAGGCCACCTCGAAGCCACGCAGTGAAATTGGTGCTCATCTGTTTAACGACTCCGCGAACAAAAGCACAAAAACCGCAACTCAACGCCTTGGGGGTAAATAACTATGTCTTTTACTGACTGGGATGGTGCCAACGGCACTATTAAACCGGGTTCAATCAAACGCGCCTCCAGCTCTAACGACAAAGTCTGGGGGGAAGAGAATCTGACCGAAACAACGCTGCCCTACGGCACGTTTGTAGCTGTCAACCCGGACGGCGGCGTAATGCCTCTCGCTGCTGGCAAACGCATTCATGGGATTGTGGTGCGTGATATTTACGGTGATGGTGCGCCGCATAATAAACAGGTCAACGTTGGGCATTTTTCCCACGGCGATTGTGTTGGCGCGCTGACAGTCGATGACGCTGATTTTACTCGTGGCGCGGCGGCTTACATCGTGGCGACGGGGGACGATGCCGGGAAGGTGACAACAGAAGCAGCCGGCAACATTGATTTGGGCTACTGGGTGGAAGATGTGAGCGCGGGTAATAACTGCGTGGCTATCACCCTCGGTTACGTACAGCAGGCAGCTCAGCCAGCGGAAGGAGCATAACAAATGCCAATGGTATCAGCAGATTTTGAAGAGGTGCTGCAGGAGGCGCTCACCGAGCGTGACACGCAGTTGCAGGAAAAAGAACTGCCGGAGATCAACATCGGTGAAGCCCTTCCGGTTAAAGAAGGTCTAGATTACTCACTTGATTACGTTGATTTCGGTGTGTCTGAAGTGATGGGCTCGGTTAAAGACGGCATCATTGGTAACAAAACCAACAGTCTGAAAACTATTGATAGCGATATTGAATGGCTGAAGGCTCCTGTTGGCCAGTGGGCTAAAGCCGCAACCTGGACTCAGCAGGAACTGGAGAAAATCGCTCGCCTCAACATCAACCTGCAGACGAAAAAGCAGGATGATCTGTATGCCAACGCCCTCGCGACAATTCAGTATGCGGGCTACGTCGGCCACCAGGGGGTAAAAGGGCAGGAAGGCTTGCTGACAGGCAAAAGCGTTCAACTCGTCACTGACTCATCAGGAAAGACCATTACAGACATGACCTCTGATGAGTTCGTGAAGCTGGTACTGGATGCTTACAACGTGGCCTGGCGCAAATCCAACTATCGCATTCAGCCGACGAATATCGCAATGGACGCCAGCGACTTTATGCTCGCCATGCAGAAATTCGACCCGAACCCGATCGTTGTGGGTACTGACCTGCTGCCGATTGCGGCGATGGATCGCATTATGGCGGCGCTGCGTAAGGCTTCTGGTAATGAGTCCTTCAACATTACTTTCGTGAAAGTCCCGAGCAATTACGCAGTAGGAATCAAATCGGGCAAAACCCGCCTGGCCATCTACACCTACGAAGCCGATTACATCGAAATGGAAGTGCATATGCCGGAGTTGCTGGCGGCACGACAGCGTGATCTACTGACATATGAGTGTGGCTATCGTTCTGCCTTCGGTGGCGCGATGTGGAAACAGCCGCAGTCCGCGGTGTATGTGGATTACAAATCCTCTCCGGCAGAGTAATTACAGGGGGTAGCATGGATTTCACCGTTCGTTACCCCGAGTTCGCCAGTGTTGCCCCTGCTCGCATAGAAGGGGCGCTACAGGATGCAGAAAACCAGATGAGCCGCAAGGTATGGAACAAGCTCTATGAACAAGGGCTTCATGCTTTAGCGGCGCATCTGCTGTATGCGGCTGGCGCGCTCACTCCCTCTGGAAGTAGTAACGGGAAACCCCTACAGACAATCACCAGCCGATCCGTTGCAGGCGTGTCTCTGGGCTACTCTGCGCCCGATGCCGGGTTTGGGACCAGCCATGATGGGTACGGCTCAAGCTCATTCGGTCAGGAGTATCTGAGGCTTCGTAAGCTGGTAGGTGTGCATGTGCTGGCGATACGGTAGTTAACAGGGAGTGTTTTTTATGACTCCGGAAGAAACGCTAAAGCTTACCACCGAATACCTGAAGAACCTGCAGGCGATGAAAACGCATTACGTTGCAGTAGGTTTGCCAGCGGGCAAGGTGGGAAATAAAACCCACGATGACGGAACATCGATAATTGAGATCGGGGCGGTTCACGAGTTCGGTGCTGAAATCGATCACCCTGGCGGGACGGGGTATATGGCAACCGGTGGAAAAGCTACTTTTACCCGCAAGACCTTTATGGGACCGGTTAGCGGCTTTACGACAGCCCACAAGATAACCATTCCCGAACGCTCCTTTCTTCGCGCTCCATTCACCCTCAAAAAGTCTGAAATTAACCGGGCAATCGAAAAGGCCTGTGAAGCCGTAGGCTCCGGGAAAATGGATGCGACTACCGCGTTAAACCTGATAGGGGCCACTGCGCGGAATATTAGCGTGAAAGCCTTTGAGACTGCCGGATATGGGACGTGGCCCGACATCAAGACGGCGACTAAAAAGGCCAAGGGTTCATCCGCGCCATTAATCGATACAGGCGCCCTGCGTGGTGCCATAACATGGGAGGTTCGTAAGTGAGCGACTTATCAGACCTTGATATGAGCGACGCGTTAATCGGCTGGGAACAGCCTGTAAAACTCAAAACCCGTACTGAAACCACCATCGATTTTGAACCGTCCGTGACTGTTAGCAGCCAGGACATTCTGGCGGTGGTGCAAAGTGCGAATAAAGAGAATTTGACGCTGGATAGTCTGGACTGGTCGAAAGAGTATCTGCTGATTCACGCGCGGCTGAAAATTGAAACCGGTCAGTTTATCGAGAGGGGCGGGAAGGACTACAAGGTCGTGTCCCCGGCTGATTACATGGATTATGGATTCTGCGCCGTCATAGCTGAGGAAACCCGGCTCCCGCTACTGGTGCCAACGTCATGACACAACCCCATCTGAAAGCGGTCGCGCGTTTCGTGCGTGACCTTCTGGACTACGACGAGCAGTTGATCAAGTTCGACCGACGGAACGTGCAGGCCTCCGACTTTTCCACCAATTATATCGTAGTCAACGGCTCACTACCGCAATCAGTGCTGGCCCGGGGCCAGTGCTTTAATGGTGACGCGGAAGTGATGACTTATAGCGCCTCAGTGAGCCACGCGATTGCCCTGGAGTTTTACGGGGATAAGGCTTACGTCAACGCTGAAAGCTTCCTGATGCTGAGTGAAAGCCAGCACGCCAACGAACTGCGCCGCACGCATTCACTCACCATCATGGCCGTCTCAAACATCATCGATGTGGGGCAACTCCTGGGACAGTCCCACGGCAACCGTGTTCACCTGAGTTTCAATGTTCAGTATGCCCCTGCGCGGGACGTGCAGAGACTGCGCATCGATACGCCGGAGTTTCAATTTTTAGAGGACAAATAAATGTCGGCATCAATTAATAACGTCATTAATGTGACGCTTCTCGAAGAGGGGCGGGCGGCGGCGCGCGATAACATCAACGTCTGCGCAATTCTTACCAGCCAGACGGGGGTATTGATCACCGCAGAGCGCTGGCGCTCTTACAAAAGCGCACCTGCTGTCGAACAGGACTGGGGGGCTTCTTCGGTCACCGCAGCTTTTGCGAATGTGTTTTTCGGGACCAGTCCTAACCCGGTATCCGCGGGCGGCACGCTGATTGTCGGTTACTGGAATGCTGCCGGGGAAACGCTGCCTGCGACCAGCGGTGTACTGCGTGGCGGTGAGATTTCTCAGGCAGTCGTACTGCCAGCGTTACGCGAGAAGTCTGACTGGTCATTCAGTATTGAGATTGACGGCACGAAGCACGATGTGACCGCAATTAATGGCATGACGGCGGCGACACTGGCAGATGTTATCGCCCAAATCCAGACGAAGATCACTCCAGCAGTTGCATCGGTTGTTTTTGATGGTAGCCGTATAGTGATCACCAGCAAATCAACAGGGGCTAACTCTGTGGTTGGTTTTTCGAAAGCGATCGCCGGTGGTTCTTTTATTGGTGATCTGCTGGCTATTGCTGAGGGTTCTGGTGCATCACAGACTAACGGTAGCGCATTAGTGAAGATTTCACCTGAAACGCAGCTGGAGTCTCTCAGTAAACTCAAAGCGCAGGTCAACGTAAAAGGCGCGGCTTTCATCGACAAAATTCTCGATGCGCAGGTGCCGTTGATCGCTTCATGGGCTAAAGCGAATGCGGTAATCGTGTATGAGACGTTTACCGGCTCCGCTGCTCTGGAAGTTGATCCGGCTAATCCGGCATGGGCGGTCACTCTCGCCAGCCAGAGTAATTTCCGCATGCTCTACAGCAAAGCAGGCAACCGGAAATTTGGTGTTAGTTATATGGCCCGCACACACACCGTCAATTTCAACGGAGAGCGTACCGCAATCACTTTGCACCTCAAAACAATGAACGTGCCGGCTGAAAGTTATGAGCAGACGGAGATCGACAAAGCGAAGCGCGTAGGTCTCGACATCTACACCACGATTAAAGACGTTCCCTGTGTGCTGTCGAGCGGTGCCAATGATTTTGTGGACAACGTCTATAACCTGATGGCCTACGTTGACGCAGTGCAGACGGATTCCTTCAATCTCCTTAAAACCACGCCGACCAAAGTCCCGCAAACCTACTACGGTGTCGATCAGTTAGAGGATTGTGTTGAAAAGACCACAGTCGGATTTGTTCGTGCTGGTGTGTTCAATCCGGGTGCCTGGACGCTGCCTGACTTCTTTGGGGATCGGGAAATGTTTCTGCGAAATATCGAGCAAAACGGGTATTACGTGCTGGCCGGTGATCTGAAAGACCAGTCAACCGCAGACAGGCAGGAACGCAAATCTCCGGTTGTTCAGGTTGCAGTGAAGAATGCTGGTGCTGTTCACAGTGCCGATATCATCATCAATTTCAATAAATAAGGAGCGGTAAATGTCTCAGATTGTTATCAGTGCAGATACCGCGACCATCGTTCTGAATGGGCGAATCATCACGGATATCGCTGCGGGGGACTACGTCACGCTGACGCCATCCAATCCGCTTACAAGCCGCGCCAATAGTGCGAATAACGGCGTCACAATCTCCGGGCGTGTTGATGCCGGGGTGCATGTGATGGTGATACGTGTCCAGAAATTTTCTAACGATGATATCTGGCTTAACCAGCAGCGTAACGCCGCGATCCCCGTTGTCCTTAACGGCTCAGTTAAAGAGTCGTTCGTGCGCGACGGCGCGGCACTGAAGGAAACCTACGATCTACAGGCCGGTTCTATCACCACACAACCGACGCAAACCAAAAACAACCAGGACGTTAACGCACTGATGGAATACACCATTGAGTACCGCAATGTCGTGCGTAACGTATAAGGCCAGATATGTCTAAAGAACAGCAGAAAAAAGCACTCGAGATGATCAAGGCGGTCTACGATGACGGTTTTGCTGAGATTAACGGCAACCGCTACGACTTTGCTGCGATGACACACAAAAAACGCCGCAAGGTTTTTGCCTTCTTCACAGGCATTGCCTCTGAGTTATCGCGGCAGTCCCTCGAGTTTCTGGACTCAGAGCGATTTGAGGAAATTGAACGCCTGATGTTCGATTACGTTCTGTTTGACGGTGTGCAACTGTCCAAGCAGCCTGAACACTTCGAATCCTTTCCTGGTGATTACGTCATGCTAATCACAACAGCGCTTCAGGTTATCAGCCTGCCTTTTATGGGCGGGAGCAATATGAACTCACGTTCAGAAGCTCCAGACGTTCAGAAATTTACGTTAAATCCTCGAACATAAGCGATGAAATGAGTATGTATCTGGCGCTTTCAAAGGCCGGATATGGCTCTTATTCAGAACTCATAAAACTGGATACCCCCGAGTTGCTGGACATGCTCGAGTTCGAACTGGACTGACCCCACCCCGGTAGACGA